>JAZSKU010000017.1:0-3771 GCA_045535005.1 Bacilli bacterium | reverse complement strand
TTCTAAATTCACAGTAGAAGAATATTTTTTACTTGTAAAAAATGGTAATAGTATACCACCTTATTTATTCCCACAAAATGAAATAATATCAAAAAATACAGAAGTATTATTAAATGAACTTGAAAAAAATGATTTTATAATAACTTATTTTAATGATGAAGCAATAACTGGAGAAGTAATAGATTTTATTATAGAAAAAAATTTATCAGTAACAAGAACACAATTAAATTTAAAACCAGTATTAAAAAATAATAAAAAATTAAGAAATCATCTTATTAAAAAAGGTACTCTAACTCTAGATGATTTAGATATGAATGATTTAGATGATGAATTAGCAGATGTTTTATATGATAATAATTTTGTCCCTACAACAAAAGATTTAGTGGATTATCCAATTCTAAGAAAAAATAGTGGCTTAGTTAAAAGATGTATTTCACATGAACCAAGAGCTATAATGATACTTGATAATATAACAGAAGAATATATAAGTATCGCAGTAAGTCATGGATTCATTGCTAAAAAAGAAGATTATTTAAGAAGACCAACACTACAAAAATATGAAGAATTATTATATGAAAGTTATAATTATGATAAAAGTGTAATAGCTTTCATGTCAAAAGATATGATTACATATTTTATAGAAAATGATTTCTATAAAAGCGATATAACTCTAACAGAAGAAGAATTAAATGCCAACCCTGATTTATTTTACTTTGGGAAAATAGTAAGTAGAACAATAGTAGAGCATCCAGAACTTATAAAAAAGATAAAAGAAAAATGTTATATCGGAACAGATGCATTAGATTATGTATTAAGCCAAGTTGAAATAACAGAAGAAGATTTTTATAATAATCCAGACTTAGCAAAATCAGCTGAATTAATATTTAGATTACCAGAGTTTAAATTATTTTATTATTATTTAGATGATAAAGAAAAAGAAATGGCTCTAACAGAATATTTAAAAGAAGGTAAAGATATAACAACATTACCATTCTTAAATCCAATATTCGCAGGTAAAATACCATTAGACCAAATTTCAAGAATGCAATCATTAATCGAAACAAAAGTAGATGAATCAAATATAGATGTACAAAAATATTATAGTGACATATTAGACTCACTAATAGATGGAACAATTAATATAAAATACTATCAACAAAAAAGTACATATCGTTATCCAGACTTAGTAAGTTTAAATGATGATGTATTATATGCATTTGAAAAAGGTACTAAAGAAGCTTTAGATAACTTAATAAATGATATATATATGTTTACAAGACATACAATTGATATAGAAGAAATAAGAGAAAAAATATCTGAATTCCAAAAACAATATAATGAAACACATGAACTAAATCCAGATATTACATTAGACTTCTATAACAAAGTATTAAATCAACATAGAAATGCATTCATGAGTAGTCATAAACAAACTATAATAGATAATATAAGTTATAAAATAGAATTAACTGATAAGAAAAAACAAACTATTATAAATGGTAAAAAACTAGAATTAGTTACAGAATTTATATCACACTATGATTATGAAAAACTAAGTACATCAATAGAAGAAATAAAACAAAAAGAAGATGTTGCGATACAAACTATATTAAATAATAAAGATATCAAAAAGAATCATAGTTATATAACAGAAGGTATGTTAAGAAGATTAAATATAATATTCCAAACAAGAGGAATAATTACAAAAGAAGATGTAATGGAAAAACTTAACATAGAAGATAAAGAAGCAGTAACTTTTATTGTAAAACAATATGACAAAATTAGAATGGAACTTAGTCAAAATATAGAATATACTCCATCAATAACTTTACCTGATATAAGAAAAATAGGTGGACTAAACTATACTAACTTTAAAATAGCTGATAATACAAGAATGTATGCTAACTTATCAAGAATATTAATTAATCTAGATGAAGAAACAGTAAAAGAAATATTAAGTAACGAACATATAGAAGAAATATTACCATTAATACATTTTATAAATGTAACAACAGAATTAAATTCAGTAACATTTATAAATATATTAAGATCTTATGATAGAGTAAGAGAAAAAATAGCAAGTGCTAAACATATAGAAGATGATGGAGATTTATCAATAGAAATATTAAGTTCAATTGATGATGTAATCTTCTTAGCTAACGCATATGCATCAGTAAACGATATAACAAAATATGCATTTAAAGAAAGTACATTAGATTTATTAGATGATTATGATTTAGCAAGATATGCTGAATTTTATACTAAAACATTATCAAGACAAACAAGTAATATTCCATATATTAATGTAACAACAGATATTACAAGTTATGTTTCAGGAGATTATACAGATACAGATAGATTAGCTATTGGAAAAAAACCAGCTAATGATAGTTGTATAGATTTATTAAATAGCGCAGGAAGAAGTACATATTTAGAATGCTTAGGTAAAGAAACAGGCGATGTAATAATGGTAAGAAATCAAATGAATAAGTCATTTGATAATAGAATTCTTATCTTTAGAAGAGGTAATGTAGTACAACTAGTACCTAAAGCAGGATCTCGTTCTACAGTAAGCGCACAAGATTTAAAACTAATCGCGGATCAAATAATGAACGAAGCAATAAGACATAATGATAATATAGACTATGTTATAGTAAACGGAAAATATGAAGGATTCGAAGTAATAGAAGAAGCTAGATTAATTTCAGAATTCCCACATGCTGATGTATTTAAAGAAGGAACTATTTTATGTTCAAAAGAAGATAAACCAGAATTTGATTTCAAAGCAGAACCTAAAGTAACGTATAGAAAACCAAGAAAGAAATTAAATACATCACCAACAGAATTAGAAATAACAAGAATAAAAGCATTAGATATATTATTAACAGAAAATAAGAGTCTAAAAGAAGAAAAATCACGTTCATTCGAACCATTCTATATGAAAGAATATATTAAAGTTATATGTAATGAAGAATTCTATATCGCAGTTAGAAAAGATGGTACATTAGAAGAACTAATATTACCAACTGCATCAGAAGAAGCGTTAATAGAAATGGAAGAAGTAAGAAGATTACTAACAGGGGAGGAAACATTAAAAAGATGATAAAAGAAGGACAAATAACTAAATATAATGGTAAATACGGAACAATAAAAACAAATACTATAGAAGTAGATTTCAAAAGACAAGATATATCATTAGATATAGATTTAAAAGCAGGAGATACAGTAGTATTTAGATTAGAAAAACGAGTACCTAATATTTATATCGCAAGAAATATAACTTTAAAAACAAAAGATAAAAAGATGATTTTAAAATAATCATCTTTTTAATAAAGGAGAAATATGAATAAAGAGTTAATAAATTATATAGAAGAAAATATATTAGGTGAGTATAACAAAAATGATAAAGGACACGATATAAATCATATAGAATATGTTATAAAAAGAAGTTTAAAATTTGCTCGTGAAATAAAAGATATAAATATTAACATGGTATACACAGTAGCATCTTATCATGATATCGCACACCATATAGATAAAGATAGACATGAAGAACTATCAAGTGAAATTTTATACAATGATAAAAATCTAAGAAAATATTTCACAGAAGAAGAAATAAATATAATGAAAGAAGCTATAATAGATCATAGATCAAGTCTTAATTATGAACCAAGAAGTATATATGGAAAAATAATATCATCCGAAGATAAAAATTTTAAAGTAGAGGATATTTTAGAAAGATCATATGACTATAGAATAGCTAATTATAAA
>JAZSKU010000004.1:0-6165 GCA_045535005.1 Bacilli bacterium | reverse complement strand
AAATTAAAAAAATTATAAAACCTAATAACATTAATATAGTTATCATAAATAATTCTATTATTTTTAATTATATCTAAATTTATTCTTTCAGTTTCTGTTACAATTTCTAAATTAATTATCATCCCCTCCTTTAAATATAACTAAATCATTACCACCTACTATAGTTTCATATAAATTTTTATCTCCTCTTAAATATTTAATATCTAAGTATTGTTTTTCAGTTAATTTAAATATAATTACTTTTCCTCTTTTTGGAATAATATAATTTAATTTATTTTCTATTTGAGTTAATTTCGTATCATTTTGTAATACTTTAGTATAAACAGAATATTGAATCATATAAAATCCTAATTTTTTTAATTTTCGATGAAAAACATTATAATCTCTTCTTTCAACATCTTCAACCATAGGCAAATCATATATTAAAATTAATCTCATTTGTCTATATATACCTTCTTTCATGTATAAATAACCGGAAACTTAAGAAATTCTTCAGAAGGATTTTCCATAAAGGAAAAAATGGATTGTAAATAAAGAACAATACAATTTCTAATTTTATGAACTTGATTATTAAAATAAATATTTTCATTTAATATATTAGCAAATTTATTCTTTAAATCAGGAGTTAAATATTGTTCTTCAGAATTTAATAAAATTTCATATACAATTTTATCTACACATGGTCTAAATACTTCTATAACATCATCAGATAAATTATAAGAATTATATTCACTCTTATGGCATATCCCAAGAGAAGGATTGTAACCCAACGCAACAATTTCTTGGGATATTTTAGAGCGTATTATCTGATAAGAGTAATTCAATGAGAAATTAACAATATCCTCATCAAATCTCTTAAAATTATCTCCAAACAGTTCTTTAAAATACGTTCTACTAGCTAAACCTTCTCTATTAGTTAAATCTCCATCTTCTATTGAGTTAAGATATGAAGATAATATAGATAATTTTTCATTTCTTTTATAACTCATCAAAACTAAAATTTGATTAGAAATTTTATTATAAACAATATTTTTCCATAATAAATTTTTATTTTCAACAGACCAATTAATTTGTTTCAAAATATTTTTGGATGCTCTACTATGGTTAAATAAGGTTTGAACAGTACCAATTGGTACATGAGAAGTATCAGTTAAAATAATATTAATACCATTTTTGCATAGTTCTGATAATAATCTTAATGAAACATAACATCTAGGATCCTCAATAATAATTGTATCTATTTCATCAATATTTATATAAAATTTTTCATCATTATATAACACAACCAAATTATTTAAATCTAAATTTATCTTATTTGCTTTATCTAAAACAACAGTTCTAAATCCCATATACAAACAAAAAAGGAACACTTTCGTGTCCCTCTTGGATTCCTTATAAAAAGTTATAATAGGAAACCCTGTAATTTTTGATTGGTACACAACTGATTACACACCTGTGTACAAACAAATTATAACATTAATCTAATATTTTTGTCAATCTAACATGTTTATTTCCTAAAGTATCAACATCATATAGAATTAAACCTTTATCACTGCTTGTAAAAATAAAATTTCGTTTAAACATATTTTTATTTCTTGTTCTTTCTTTTAATTCTATACGATTTGCACTTTTATCAAATCCACTAAAATAACACTCAATAGGAATAGAAGATTCTTTTTTTATAATTTCAACATAATTCCCATTATATAAATCACATACAAATTCTAAATTTTTACCTTTTAAATATTTATCATAAAATAACTTATAGAATTTATCATTTTCTTTTACTATACCAGTTTTTAAATCAACTGAAATTGAATATATAGGCATAAATACAAATTTATTTTTATCAAGATCTACATATACCTTAGTACAATATTGAGCTAATGAGTCTAATGCAATATAAGTTTTATCTTTTTTATTTATATTTTTCTTTTCAATTAAATATGGTTCTGTAATAGATTCATAATATCTTAATCTAACTACAACTGGTGAATTTTTTTTATTACTCATTCTAATACCATGAATTTTATAATTAAAATCTTTTGGATTTTCTATACCATTTTTTTCTAAACAATAATTTACAAAAGGATTTTCTTTTTTGTTTTCTGAATACTTATTAAAAATCTCTTTTAACATATTATATTGATTAATATTATTTTCTTTACATAGAAGAACACACGAATTATTATTATCATCAAATAATTTAACTAATGTCTCATAATCATTCATACCAAACATATAAATATTATTAATTTGTTTGATTTTCTTAAAATCATCATCCTTCTTTATTAATTTAATAATATTAGCGTTCGCTAAAGCTTTTTGAGGAGATTTATTCAATTGCATAGATGTTTTAGTAGTATCATTATTAATATTTTTAATAACATCTATTGTATTATCTATATTAATTGAATAAATAAACTTCGCTCTTTCTTCTCTTTTTAATTTGTTTTTAAAGTCATCTTTATTATTTAAATAAAATTTATCATCATTTTGAGATTTTAATAAATATTTACCTACTGGTGTATTTGGAATAGATGCAATTATAGATGCATCAACTGCATGATGATATACACCATCATCTCTATCTTTTTCTAAATTATACTTTCTTCTCATATTACTAGTTAATTGACCTGGAGTTGAAAATGTATTGATTTTTAAATCATTAAAATTAGCTTCTAAATAATAATTAAATATTTTTATTTGATTAACAAGTTCAGATGTAGCATAAGCAGTATCTCTTAAATTTCTATTAAAAAATCTAATACTATATTTATCTAAATCATCTTCAAATAATAAATTTTTCTTTTTTTCATCAGAAATTTTTAAATTTTGAACTTTTTCTTTAAATTCTTCATACATTTTTAATGAATTTAAATATACATATGGAGTTCTATTTAATTTATCATGATTACATTTAGAACAAGCTATTGTTTTATTTTCAAATGAATCATTAAATGATTGAGAATAAGGTAAAATATGTTCTATATCAAATCCTGCAGATAATACCTCATCTAAAGTTATAGGTTTAGAACAATACATACATTGCCCATCAATTTCATAATATAACATTGTTTTTAAAATATTTGTTTCATTTAATTTACTTTCACCATATCTTGAAAGAATTTCTTGTTTAGCACGTTTTCTTAATTCTTCTTGTTTCTTTTGAATTGAAATAATTTCATTTCTTTTTTCTTTACCATTCATCTCATGCGTAGACTCAATAGAGATTGTTTCAGGATAACATTTTTTCTTTTTAATAATTTCATTAATTACTTTTATTGATTGACGAAGTGCTTTCTTTACTTGAGGAGATGCTATTATATCATCAACAAACTTTTTATTAATTTTAGGAAGTCCTTCTACTGAATCACAATAATTTTTTATAAAATATTCTCTTGCATTTTTATCATAATCATATTTCTTTCTTACTTGCATAAAATTAAGACATGTTCTTTCCATATCATTAATTGCTCTTTTTAAAATACTTTCAGATAAACTATGATAACCAAATTCTTTTTTCATTTTTAAATATAATTCATATATAATCTCTAATTCATTTTCATTAAATTCAAAACTATAATTAGGATCATTTATAATCATATTAAATAATTCAACTTTTCCAGGTACAACATTGAAAATATACATTATTCTATTATACATATCAATATTTTGAGCCCAATCAAGTGATAGTCCATTATCAACTAGAGTTTTAATAACAGAACGATAAAAGTTAAATGTAGAAAATTCAGGTTTACCTTTTTTATCAACTCTATACCCTCTTACATTAGAGATATTAGTACCTATAACATCTTTCAATATTTTTACATAAGTAACAGAAGTATTATTTAAACAATAATCTTTAATAGCTAATAATCCCTCTTTATTTAATTTAATAATATCATTACTAATACTTATATATTGCTTATTAGATATTTCTTCAGCAAATATAAAACTTATATTAATAAAATCATTTAAAAAGTTAAAATATTCTGCATAAAAATTTAATTTAGGAGCACATTTTTCGCCAATAGAAATACTACAAGTACCAATCAAATCTTCATACAAATATTTTTCATAATTAGGATTTAACTCTTTATTTCTTAAAAATTCTTCAACACTTTCTTTAGAATTAAATCTCCCATATTTTGATAAACTATTTATACTACCTGGGCCCTCCCAAAACTTTCTCTTTCTAGTAAAAATCACAGAAATATCATTAATAAATTTATCATTTAATTCAGAATAAAATTCTGCTTGTTTTTTTAAAATAGCAATTAATTCTTTTAAATTATCAGTATTTTTAACAACTAAATTACTATTTCTGTAATACCCTTCCTCTTTATATAAATTATAATAAAATTCACATGGATATAATCCGTTTAAATTAGCAAAATTAACTTCTTCATCCCCATATGGAATATATCCTCTATAATTCATCATATAACAAATAATATTTACAATATCTTGTTTTTCTAATTTATCAGTTAAACCTTTAACTCTTTTATAAATTAAATTAGAATCTATTGTTATAGAATTAGGAAATTTAATTTCTCTTAATTTATTTAACGCATCCACTACTCTATTATTTTTTCTTTTTAGTCTTCTTCTTGTGTTTCTTGCTGTTCTTCTATCTACAGCACCATCAGCTACCGAAAATAATCTAACACCATAATCTTCAATTTTGTTAGATTCATTATCATAAATCGCCCATCCAACATTATTTTCACCAATATCTAAACCTATTGTATATTTTTGCATACTTACCTCCATAACTAATCATTAATCAACAAATTTATAATACAACACTTATGAAAATTTATCAAATACTTTGTATTGTTAAACATTACAGATTACATTAAATATTAAAATTAAAAATCTAATTCAATAAAAAATAAGCAAAATTAATTGCTTATTTTAAATACCAAATTTCTTCTCCATCTTTAAATACTTGTTTGATAATACCACCCATTAAACATTGTTCTCCTAAATATATAACACATGCTTGTCCTGGAGTAACAGCTTTAACATCAGTATATTTAACTCTTATTTGATTATTTTCTAAATATTCAATTGAAACAGGTACATCTTCACTTCTATATCTAAATTTAGCAGTAGCAAATGTAGGATGCTTTGATGAAATAAAATTCATATCTTCAATAATAGCTTCATCACTAAGTAAATATTTAGAATCACTTCCATAAGCTACATAAAGTTTATTCTCTTTAGAGTCTTTTCCACATACATAATGTCTTTTTTCATCACCAGAAAGTCCAACATTACGTCTTTGACCTATAGTATAATTCATAAGACCATTATGAGTACCAACTACTTCTTTAGTCTCAACATCAATTATATCTCCTTGTTTACCTTTTAAATAATTAGATACGAATTCTTGATAATGTCTTTCTCCAATAAAACATATACCAGTAGAATCTTTTTTATCAGCAACTGGTAAATGATTTTCTTTAGCAATTTGTCTTACTTCTGGTTTAGTTAAATGCCCAATTGGAAATAATACATCTTTTAATTGTTCTTGACTAACTTGACTTAAGAAATATGTTTGATCTTTATTTTGATCAACACCTCTTAAAAGTCTATTTCCTTCAATTCTAGCATAGTGACCAGTAGCAATCTTATCAGCGCCTAATTTCTTAGCTTCTTTTTTGAATAAGTCAAACTTTATATATTTATTACACATAATATCTGGATTAGGTGTTCTACCTTTTTCAAGTTCATCTAAGAAATATTTAAATACATCATCCCAATATTCTTTTATAAAATCAACTCTATATAAAGGAATACAAAGTTCATCACAAACAGCTTTAGCATCTCTATAATCTAATTCTTGAGGACATACTCCATCAGTAATACCTTCAGGATCATTATTAATATTAGAATCCCAATTCTTCATAAAAAGACCTATAACTTCATATCCTTGTTGTTTTAATAATAATGCTGCAACTGCAGAATCAACACCACCACTAATACCAACTACTACTTTCATATATTTCATCCCTTTCAAACTACGTATATTATACTACAAATTTAATTAATTTTGAAGAAATATATGTTTGAATTAAATTAGATATTAAAAAACATAATAAAAATACTATATATAAATATAAATAATTCTTAAAAAATTCTTTTAAATTAACACAT
>JAZSKU010000060.1:0-11534 GCA_045535005.1 Bacilli bacterium | reverse complement strand
AGTATATTATAGTTATTTTTATACTATTTACAGTAAGATTTTATCTGATAACTATAAGGATATTAATAAACATTTAGATTTTAGTGAGATTAATAGTGATCATATATATCAATTAATGATGTTAATATCTAGTGGATTCTTTGCTTATAAAAAAATGAATTTTTCTTTAGATGATGTTAACGAGTTATTAACATATAGATTAGAAAAAATGCTTGGGTGTGAAATTAAAAAGAAAGATTTTGATGAATTTGAAGTCAAAAGAGAAATATATAAGTTTCCACTTGATTATGAATATGGTATGAAAGTTATTGATTTAAAAGATGGTTCTAAAACAACAGTTAGGGATTATTTTAAGGATAATAAGATTATTGAATGTATTCCACTTGATTCAATTGTTATATTAAATAGTGGTGTTAAAATGAGTGGAGAAGTGTTTTTAAATGATCTTTATCAACATATTCCTAATTATAATAATTTTAATGAACTTAGAAATGATTTAATTAATATGATAGAATTCAAGTAAATATTGACAATTTTAAGTTATTATTATATAATTTGAGTCAGTCGCAAAGAAAGGGAGGAAAAAACATGAAAAGAACATTTCAACCTAATAATAGAAAGAAAAGTAAAACATCTGGTTTTTTAGCTAGAAAAGGTAGTAACGTATTAAAATCTAGAAGAGCTAAAGGAAGAAAAGAATTAGCAAAATAAATAAATTACTTTAAAATAAGTAATTTTTTTTATATAATAATTTTACTGAGGCGAGTATATATGAATAAAAAGTATATAATTAAGAAAAATGAAGAAATTCAAGATGTAATTTCAAACTCAAAGAAATTAATTAACAAATATTATGTTATTTATTATAAAAAGAATGATTATCAATATAATAGGTATTGTATAAGTGTCGGTAAGAAAATAGGTAAAGCTAATGTCAGAAACTTATATAAAAGAAGAATTAAAGATATATTGATGAAAAATAATATAATTAATTCATATGATTATGTTATAATATTAAGGAATGCAATATTAAACATTAATTATTCTGAAATGACTGAAAGTTTAATTAATTTATTGAAGGGAGAAAATAAATGAAAAAGAAATTAGTTGTTCTTTTACTTTTATTAGTTACTTTAAGTGGATGTACTAAAAGATTTGAAGTTACTAATGATAAAAAAGAAACAAAATCGTATGTTGCAAATATAGTTTGTAAGCCAGAAAGTGAAGAATTAAATAAAATATATTCTGATAATAAAGATAAGTTAAAAAAAGAATATGATATTGATTATGAAAAATTACCTTTATGTAAGGATTTAAAAATAACTTCTGGTGGTTATGAAGGATTATGGACTTCATTATTTGTTAAACCATTATCTTGGGTAATCGTAAAGATTGGATTATTTTTAAATAGTTATGGTTTATCAATTATGATTCTTGGTATTATATTTAGAGCTATTATGATGCCATTATCATTAAAATCTACTCAAATGAGTGAAAATCTTAAAAAAGCTCAAAAAGATCTAGAAAAATTAGAAAAGAAATATAAAGGAAAAGAAGATAAAGAATCTTTAATGGCTAAGAGTCAAGAAATGATGTTAATATACAGCAAACATAAAATTAATCCTATGTCTAGTTGTTTATTCTCATTCTTACAATTACCTTTATTCTTTGCATTTTTAGAAGCTATATATAGAGTACCTGCTTTCTTTGAAGAAACATTCTTAGTGTTTAATTTAGGTAGTACTCCATTAGAAGGTTTCCAAGTAGGAAATTATTGGTATATTATTCTTATTATATTAATTATTGGTGCTACATATTTCTCATTTAAGAATATGAGTTCTACTGGTAGTCCAGAACAAGATAAACAAATGAAGATGATGAGTACTATTATGTTAGGATTCATAGCTATTGTTTCATTTAGTTTACCAACTGCGATAGCACTTTATTGGATAGTATCTAATGCATTTACTATCATACAAAATTTAATTGTTAAGAAAGGTAAGTTATAATATGGAAAAATATAAGTTTCAAGCTAAAAGTGAAGAAGGTCTTCTAGATAAAGCATTAGAAGAATTAAATGTTAAAGAAGATGAAATTATTACTAATTTATATGAAGAAAAAGCTGGTTTATTTGGTGGTAAAAAATATACTTTAGAAGTAGTTAAATTATCAGATATAGCTGGTTTAGGTAAAGAAATATTAAATGAATTATTATTATCTTTAAATGTTAAAGCTAATGTTGAAACAAAAATAAGAGATGGAATAATTAAATATGAAATATTTTCTAAAAATAATTCAGTATTAATTGGTAAAAAAGGACATATATTAAGTTCTATTCAAATATATTTAAGACAAGCTATTTATACAGCTTTAGATATATTTGTAAATGTATCTGTTGATGTTGAAGGATATAGAGAAAAACAAGATTTCTTCTTAGAAAAGAAAGTTAAAAAGATTGCTAGAGAAGTAACATTATCAAAAATTGATGTTAAATTAGATCCAATGAATGCTTATGATAGAAAAGTTGTTCACTCTGCATTACAAGGATTTAAGTATATTGATACTGAAAGCGAAGGGGAAGAACCAAATCGTTGTGTAGTTATCAAATATAAAGAATCTAAATAAAGTACATTTAAATGTACTTTTTTATTTTACTTATGGTTATTTTTGTGTTATAATCTAGAACGAGAAAAAGGAGAATAAATTATGGAAGATACTATTGCTGCAGTTGCTACAACTGTTGGAGAAAGTTCTATTAATGTTATTAGAATTAGTGGAGCAGAATCTATTAAAGTTTTAAATAAAATATTTTCAAAGGATTTAACTAATGCACAGAGTCATACTGTTCATTATGGTTTTATTATGGAAAATGGCGAAAAAGTAGATGAAGTTTTTGTATCTATATTTTTATCTCCTAAAAGTTTTACTACAGAAGATGTTGTTGAAATAAGTGTTCATGGTGGTAGTGCTTCTGTAAATAAAGTTATGGAACTTGTATTATCAAATGGTGCTAGATTAGCAGAACCAGGAGAATTTTTAAAAAGAGCTTTCTTAAATGGTAGAATTGATTTAACTCAAGCAGAAGCTGTAGGGGATTTAATTAATGCTCAAACAGAAAGTTCAAGAAAAATGGCAATTAAAGGTGTAGATAAACAAATATATAAAGTAATAAATGATTTAAAAGAAAAAGTACTTGCTTTAATTGCAAATATTGAAGTTAATATTGATTATCCTGAGTATGAAGATGCTGTTGTAGTAACAAATGATATGATTGCTAATAGTTCTGTTTATATAAAAGAAGAAATTAATAAATTACTTAAGAATAGTAAAAAAGGATTATTAATAAAGAATGGTTTAAAAATTGTTATAGTTGGAAAACCTAATGTTGGTAAAAGTAGTATATTAAATGCTTTACTTGATGAAGATAAAGCTATAGTTACTAATATAAAAGGTACTACTCGTGATATTGTAACAGGTGCTTTAATAATTGATGGTGTTAAAATAGATATATTAGATACTGCTGGTATTAGAGAAACTGAAGATATTGTTGAGTCAATTGGTGTAGAAAAAAGTATAGATGCTTTAAATGAAGCAGATTTAGTATTATTTGTTATAGATAGTGAAACAGGTTTTGATAAAGAGGATCAAGAAGTTTTAGATAAAATTAAAGATAAAGAAGTATTAATTGTATATAATAAAAATGATATTAATAAAGATTATAAATGTGAAGAATTAAAAGATTATAATAGTATTAATATTAATACTTTTGATAGTGGTATGATTGATGAATTAAAAAATAAAATATCTGAAATATTTGATTTAAAGAGTATAGCAGAATCTAATTATACTTATATATCTAATGCTAGACAAATTGCTTTATTAAATAAGTGTTTAGATATTATAAATGATATAGAAAATTCATTAAATTTAGAAGTTCAAGTAGATTTAATTGAAATTGATGTTAAGAGATTATGGGAAACTTTAAGTGAAATTACTGGTGAAGTTAATAGTGATGATTTATTAAATGAAATTTTTAGTAAGTTTTGTTTAGGAAAGTAGGTGATATTATGAATTATGATGTTATTGTTGTTGGTGGTGGTCACGCTGGATGTGAAGCTGCTTTAGCATGCGCTAGAATGGGTAAAAAAACAATGTTAATAACTATTAATATTAATAATATTGCTGATATGCCATGTAATCCATCAATAGGTGGATCAGCTAAGGGAATTGTTGTTCGTGAAATAGATGCTCTTGGTGGTGAAATGGGATATAATGCTGATAAAACTCATTTACAAATTAAGATGCTTAATGTTAAAAAAGGACCTGGTGTCAGATCCTTAAGAGCTCAAGGATGTAAAGTTAATTATCCTAATGAAATGATTAAAACATTAAATGAAACAAATAATTTAGTTGTTAAAGAAGCTACTGTTAAAGAATTAATAATAAAAAATAAAAAAGTTCATGGTGTTATTACTGAAGATGGTGAATCTATTGATAGTAAAGTTGTTATTTTAACTACTGGTACATATTTGAATTCTGATATTATGTGTGGTCATGATAAATATAAGGGTGGTCCTCATGGTGAAAAGAATTCTATGTATTTAAGTGATTGTTTAGAAAAGAATGGTATTAAGATTATTAGATTAAAAACTGGTACTCCACCTAGAATTTTAAAAAGTAGTATAGATTTTAGTGAAACTCAAATTGAAGATGGTGATAAAGATAGATTATCATTTAGTAATTTTTATGAAAGTGATTATGAAATAGATAAACAAGTACCATGTTATTTAACTTATACTAATCCAACTACTCATAAGATTATAATGGATAATTTAGATAAATGTGCATTATACAGTGGAATGATTAAAGGTGTTGGACCTAGATATTGTCCTTCTATTGAGGATAAAATTGTTAAATTTAGTGATAAAGAAAGACATCAAATCTTTTTAGAACCTGAACGTAGTGATGATATTGAATATTATGTAGGTGGTTTTAGTACTACTATGCCTCATGAAATTCAAGAACAATTATTAAAGACTATGGATGGTCTACATAATGTTGTTATTACTAAATATGGATATGCTATAGAATACGATGCTATTGATCCTTTACAATTAAATTTAACTTTAGAAAATAAAGTAATTGAAAATTTATATACGGCTGGTCAAATAAATGGAACTAGTGGTTATGAAGAAGCTGCTGCTCAAGGACTTATGGCTGGTATTAATGCTGTACTTAAACTTGATAATAAAGAACCTTTTATATTAAAAAGAAATGAAGCATATATAGGTGTTTTAATAGATGATTTAATTAATAAAGGTATTACTGAACCTTATAGATTATTAACATCAAGAGCAGAGTTTAGATTACTTTTAAGACATGATAATGCTATATTAAGATTAGCGCCATATGGTAAGAAATATGGTTTATTAAATGATGAAAAATATAATATTTATTTAAATATAATTAATGATATGAAAGAATTAGATGAATATTTATCTAATAATTATTTAACTCCTACTAAAGAAGTTAATGAATACTTAAATAGTATTAATTCATCTACTATATATGGAAGAACTACTTTAAAGGATTTATTAAAAAGACCTGAAGTTGATATTTATGGATTATTAAATTTTGTTAATAAAGAATATGACGAAAGAATAGCTGATATGGTTCAAATTGAAATAAAATATGAAGGTTATATTAGTAAAACTAAATCTGAAGTAGAAAAAATGTTAAAACTTGAAGATAAAAAAATACCTGAAGATATAGATTATGAAAAGGTAAGTAATATTGCAACTGAAGCTAAACAAAAATTTGCTAAGATTAGACCTTTAACAATAGGTCAAGCATCAAGAATTAGTGGAGTTAATCCATCAGATATTACAATGTTACTTGTATATTTAAAGAAGGAATATAATAATGACTAAAGAAGAATTTATAAAATATTGTAGTGAATTAAATATAGATATTAATGAAGAATTATATTCAAAATTATATAGATATTATGAATTATTAGTTGAATGGAATTCTAAGTTTAATATGACTTCTATATTAGAAGAGAAAGATGTATTTTTATTACATTTTTATGATTCTTTATGTTTATATAAGTCAGTTAATTTAAATGAAAAGAAATCTTTATGTGATTTTGGTACTGGAGCTGGATTCCCGGGTATGATTATTGCATTAGTATTTAATAATATTGATGTAACATTAGTTGAATCTAATCAAAAGAAATGTAATTTTTTAGAATTTGTATCTAATGAACTTGGAATATCAAATGCTAAAGTTATATGTTCAAGAATAGAAGAATTTTCTGCTAAAAACAGGGAAATATTTGATATTGTAACTTGTAGGGCTGTAACTTCTATACCAATTATTATTGAACTTTCTACATCATCATTAAAAGTTGGTGGATTATTATGTCCATTAAAATCTGAATGTGAAGAAGAGGTTAAAAAGTATTCTTATTTAGAAAAAGAGTTTGGATTAGAACTTATTAATTTTATTAAATATAATTTACCAATTAATGATGCTTTTAGAAGTATTCCAGTATATAAGAAAAATAAAATAACTGATAATAAGTATCCTAGAAATTATGGGACTATTGTAAAGAAATATAAGCAAAAATAGTTTTTCCTTGATTAAAATCTTAAAATAGATTAATATTATAATAGGAGAAGAATAAAAATGGAAGAAAAAAAAGATAATGTTTTATATGTACCTGTTGAAGATATATTACCTAATAGATTTCAACCTAGGTTAGCATTTGATGAAAAAGAATTAAATGAACTAGCTAATTCTATTATTAAGTATGGTGTAATTCAACCTATTGTTCTTAGAAAAATGGGTGAGAAGTATGAAATTATTGCTGGTGAAAGAAGATATAAAGCATCTTGTTTAGCTGGTCTTAAAAAGATACCTGCAATTATTAAAGATACTGATGATAATACTAGTGCTGAAATAGCTCTTCTTGAAAATATTCAAAGAAAGAATTTAACTGTAATTGAGGAAGCTCAATCATATAAAAAGTTAATTGAAAAAGGATTTACTCAAGATGATATAGCTACTAAATTAGGTGTTAGTCAATCTTCTGTTGCTAATAAAATGAGACTTTTAAATCTTCCAAAAGAAGTTCAAGATGCATTGTTATTTAATAGAATTTCTGAAAGACATGCTAGAAGTTTATTATCTTTAAATAATGCAGATTTACAAAAAAATTTACTTGGTAGAATTATTAATGAAAGACTTACTGTTAAACAAACAGAAGATGAAATTAGTGTTTTATTAAATAGAAACAGTGAAGTAGAGAGTTTACCTGAAGATATTCAAAAATTCTTAAAGGTAGAACCTGTACAAATAAATAAAGAAGATCTACTTGGAGATAGACAAGTAGAAGAAGTATTAGATATAAAAGTACCTGAAGTTGTGGATATTAAACCTGAAGAATCTAAACCTGAAATTGTTGAATATGATGAAGATACTGAGGTTATAAATCCTTTTCAAGTTACTACTTCAAATTTAATGACTCAACAACCAGTTATAACTGAACCTGTTACTGAAATATTTGAAGTAAAACCTGTTGAAAATACTACACCTGTTAGTGAAGTATCGACAGAACCTGTTGTTAACAAACCAATTAATCCATTTATTGGATATGAAATAGAAGAAGAAGTTGTAGAAGAACCTGTAAATGAAGACTCATTATTAAATGAATATGGTGAAGTTAATTTACCTAAAGTTATTAATAAAGTTAGAGATTTTATTACTGGTCTTGATGAAGTTAGTAGTTTAATTACTACATCAGAACTTGATTTAACAGATAAGTATCAAATTGTTATTGAAATAGATAAGAATACTCCTATGTAATCTTATCTATTTTTAATTTACTTTTTATATTTTTAAAGTTATACTATTTATAGTAGAAGAATATAAGGAGGTAAACATGAGTGTTATTGATCATAAATGTCCAGGATGTGGATCTCCTTTAAAATTCAATCCAAAAGGTCAAAATTGGACTTGTAAATACTGTGGTGGAAGTTTTGGATTAGATAAATTAATAGAAACTAAATCTGTTAAAGATATTAAATTTGATAAAAAGATGTCTGATGTATATAATTGTCCTGATTGTGGAGCATCTTTAATAACTGATAAATATACTTCAGCTACAAATTGTGTATATTGTGGTAATGTAGCATTGTTAAAGTCTAAGTTATCAAATGAGTTTCATCCTGATAAGATATTACCTTTTAAAATAGATAAAAATGATGTTATAGAAATATTTAAGAATTTTCAAACTAAGAATATTTTTATGCCTAAATTATTTAATAATCAAAATAATATTGAAAATATAACTGGTGTATATGTTCCTTTTTGGTTAGTTGATGCTAAAGCTAATGCTAAATACACATTAAATGCAATTCAAAAGAAGGAATGGTCTGTTAATAATATTGAGTATTTAGACGTTAATAAATATGAATTAGAAAGAGAAGCAATATTAGATTTTTCTAATATTCCTTTAGATGGAAGTATTAAGTTTAATGATGATATGATGCATTCCCTAGAACCTTTTGATTTTAAAGAATTAAAAGATTTTAATTATGCGTATTTATCTGGTTTTTTAGCTGAAATTTATGATTCTAATGCTGATAATAGATTTGATACTATTGATGAAATGATAATATTTTGTATTGAACAATTATTAAAAGAAAAAGAAAAAAATTATGATGTAGTTGATTTTAAAGATAAAAATATTGATTTACAAAAATATAATGTTAGATATTGTTTATTACCTGTTTGGATGGTAAATGTTAAATATGGAGGTAATAATTATTTATTGGCAGTTAATGGTCAAACTGGAAAAATGATAGGAAGGGTACCTATAAATATGAAAAAAGTTATATTTGTATTCTTAATAACATTTATTGTTATTTATAGTGTATTTATGGTGCTTGCGAGATGAGAAAAATATTATTTAGTATTTTAATTATATTTGTATTTTGTATTGATATAGATGCTTTTACTTTATATAAAAGAAGTTATTCTAATTTAAGAGTTAGTAAAGAGTATAATTCAAGTAAGAATTATGATGATATATTTGCTACTCCAAGTGTTGACTCTAAAGATAGTGTTTTTGATTTTACATATAGTTTATCTGAAAAGGATGAAAAATCTCTTAATAATTTAATTGCTTCATATAAGACAAATTCTAATATTAAGTTAGTATATGTTGTTAGTAAAAATACTAATGGATTTGAATCTCAAAAATTTCTAGATAATTTTGTTATGTATAATTATTTTTTAAAAGATTATCCTAAGTATGTATTTATTTTTTACAATTTGTCTAATGATAAAATATATACATCTATTCATGGTATTAATATAAGTAATGTATTTAATTCTGCTAGAATTAATATGATATCTAAAAATATGAAAAAAGATTATAAAAAGAGTAAATCTATTTATAATGTTATTAGAAATAGTGTAATAACTTGTAATGAGTTTTATGAATCAGATAGAAATATATCTGATACTAGTTATTATAAAGATGATGAATATTATGAATCACAATATTATAAAGAACTTAAAAAAGAAAAAACAAAAACTGCTATTAGTATAGCAGGTTTATCTGTAATTGTTAGTTGTATATTTATATATATTATATTTGTTTTAAATAGAACTGTTGAAACTAAAAACAGTGCTTATAGATATCTTAAAACAAGTACTTTTAGAGTTAAAAAGATTAATAATACTTTAGTAGATTCACAAACTTTTAAAAGCGTTAGAAATATATTAAAACCTTAAAATTCTCATATGAGAATTTTTTATTGTGTATTGATATAGTTTGGTTCGCTTCCTTCTTCAAAATAACAAAGAATACCATTATTTGATATATTACCTGATATTGGGTCTATTGTTTTGGCAGTAATTTTATATGGTATATCATACCATGATTTTGTTTTATCTATTTTATTCATAGTTTTAGACCATATTTTTTTAGATATTTGTGATTCATTTGATTTAACATCATTATTATTATCATTACCAGTCCATACCATTATTAAATAATCTTTATTATATCCGATTGTCCAATAATCTGTTTTTGTACTTCCACTTTTTATAGCATATTTTCCATTAATATCATTTTTTATATTTAATAATGTTGGTGAAGTATAATTAACCATTTTATAATTATATGTTGATGTAAGTAAATTATTTAATATAAATACATATTTTTTATCTAATATTTGTTCTTCTTTATATTTATACTCATACAATATGTTATTGTTGTTATCAGTTATTTTTTCTATTATATGTGGAGTATTATGAACTCCTTCGTTTGCTAAAGAAATGAATCCATTACTATAATCTAACATATTTATTTCTGAAGTACCTAATGCTGAAGATGCAACTTCATTAACTTTAGTCTTTATTTTAACTCTTTTTGATATGTTTGATAGTGTTTCCATTCCTAGAAAAAGATGTGTTTTCATAGCATAAATATTATCTGAATATGCTATTGCTGATAACATAGATATATTTTTATTAGCATATATATTATTAGCATTTTTGGGAGAATATAATTCATTACCTAAATTAAATGTTGTTCTTTCACTTAAAAATGTTGATGAAGCATTAAATCCATTTTCTAATGCAGCATAATATAAAAATGGTTTTATAGTTGATCCCACTTGTCTTTTAGATGATGTAACTCTATTAAATTGTGATTTACTATAATCCTTACCACCTATTAATGATATTATTTTTCCTGTTGTTGGTTCAATAATAATTGATGCTACTTGCATAGTTGTATTTTTCATTTCTTTATCTATGTTTTGTTCTAATGTTTTTTGAGAATTTATATCTAAATTAGTATATATTTTTAATCCATTCATATTTAGTAATGATTTAGGTATTTCATTAATATTATATAATTCATTTAATACTGCATCTTTATAATAATATAAACTTGATAATTCATTTTTATTATGTTTGGCATAAAAAGATAGTTCTTTATTATAAATATCATTAATATCATTTTTGTTTATATACTTATTTTTTACCATACTATTTAACACTTCTTTTTGTCTTTTTTTAGCATTTTTATAATTAGTTATTGGATTATAATAACTAGGATTTTTAGGAATACCTACTAAAATAGTAGCTTCTTCTATAGTTAAATCTTTAGGTTTTTTATTAAAATAGTATTCACTTGCTTCTGTAATACCATATGTACCTGATCCAAAATCTATTGTATTTAGGTATCCTTCTAATATTTCATCTTTTGTGTAATGAGTTTCAAGTTCAATTGTTAAATAAGCTTCTTCTATTTTTCTTTCCCAAGTTTTATCAAAAGTTAGATATAAATTTTTTATATATTGTTGAGATATAGTAGATGCTCCTTCTAAAATATCATTATGTATTATATTAGTTATCATAGCTTTTATAATTCTTAAAAAATCAAATCCATTATGATTATAAAAATTCTTATCTTCTATTGAAATAATTGCTTCTTTTAAATAGTCTGGTATTTC
>JAZSKU010000051.1:0-12001 GCA_045535005.1 Bacilli bacterium | reverse complement strand
TATTGTTGTTTTAAAAATTATATCTTTTTTTATTTCAATTATTTCATTCATATAATTCTCCTTTCAATAAAAGTATATTAAAAAAAATATTCTTTATGAGAATATTTTTTCATATATTTCGATATAATTTTTAATACCTATGAATTCAACTTCATTTTTAAGGTCATTTTCTAACCATGTAGTATCATATAAGTTTTCTTCTGGTATAAATATCTTATTAATTTTATTTCTTGAAGAAGCTATTGTTTTTTCTTTTATTCCACCTACTTTTAGCACTTCTCCTTTTAATGTTATCTCACCTGTCATAGTAAGTTCATCACTTATTACTTTATCTTTTAATAGTGATAATATTGCGGTTGTTATTGCGATACCTGCGGATGGTCCATCTTTCTTTAATGCACTTTCTGTAAAATGAATATGGAAGTCGTTTTTATTAAATACTTCTTCATTTATTTTAAATTTATCTGAATTACTTTTAATATAACTCATTGCGACTTCAATACTTTCTTTGATTGTTTCTCCAAGTGAACCTGTAAATGTGTATCTACCACTACCTTTATACATTGATACTTCTATATCAAGTGTTGTACCTCCAAGCGAGTTACAGGCTACTGCTCTTATAACTCCTGGCATAGTTATTTTTCTTGGTTTACTATTAATAAATAATTCTTTATCTAAGTAATGGGGTAAATCACTCTCTCTAATTCTTACACTTACTATTTTTCTTGATGCTTTAATATATTTTGTAATAACTTTTCTTATTATTTTATTTAAGCATCTTTCTAGTTCACGGACCCCTGCTTCATTTGTATAATCAGCAATCATTTTTTTGATTGATTCTTTTTCAAACTTAATCACATTATTTTTAAGTCCATGACGTTTTAACATCTCTGGTATTAAATAGTTTTCACTTATTTGCATTTTTTCTTCATTAGAATATCCTGTTAAATCTATTATTTCAAGTCTATCTAATAATGCAGTTGGAACACTAGATAAATCATTTGCTGTTAGAATAAATAATATTTTACTTAAATCTATTTCTTCATCTATATAATTATCTGTAAAACGTTTATTTTGACTTACATCAAGTATATCTAAAAGTGTACTTGCTGGATCTCCTTTATAATCTTTTTTTAATTTATCTACTTCATCGAGTAAGAATACCGGATTCATACTTCCACATTTAATTAATGAAGTTACTATTTTACCTGGGTTAGAACCAATATATGCTCTTCTGTGTCCTACAAGTTCTGCTGAATCACTCATACCACCAAGAGATATTTTTACAAATTCTCTATTTAATGCATGACTTATTGATTCTGCAAAAGTTGTTTTACCTACACCAGGAGGTCCAACTAAACATATAATTGGACTATTTATTGTTTGATTTACACTTTTAACAGCTATATATTCAACAATTCTCATTTTAGCATTATCCATTCCATAGTGAGAACTATTTAATTTCTTTTCTATCTTTAATAAATCTTTTTCATCTTTAGTTTCTTTATACCAAGGAACTGATAATAAATATTCTATATAATTTCTAATAACTCCTGCATCAGGAGACATTTCACTAGTAGCATTATATCTTTCTATTTCACTAGTTAGTTTTGCTTTTATTCTTTCTGGGAAAACACCATTATTTAATTTTTCTTTGTATTTTATTACATCTTCTTCTTTAGAATTTATTTCACCTAATTCATCTTTAATAATTTTTAATTTTTCTTTTAAAATAAATTCTTTTTGAGTATCATCTAATCCTTTTTTTATTTTAGATTCTATATGACCTTCTAAATCTATTACTGCACATTCTATAGCTAGTTCTTTTATTAATTGTTTACTTCTACTTATTGGAGATATATCAAGCATCAATGATAGTTTTTTCTCAAATGATAAAGGTAAGAAATTACCAATTATATCAGTTAATTTATCAAGAGAATCACATTTTTTAATTTGTGACATTATTTCATTACTTATAAATGGATTTTTATCTACATAGTTTTCTAGTTCTGTACTTAATTTTCTTAAGTATGCTGTTGTTTCTAGTTCACTATCTTTTGTTGTGATAGTTGTTATTATTCCATCTAATATATCTTTTTCATTGGAGTAATTTACATAACTAACTACTCTAACTCTATATGAGCCAGATAAAATTACTCTCATGTTTCCATTAGGTAAATCTATTATACTTTTAATTTTACCAACTACACCAATTTTAGGTAAATCTGATGTATCTGGGTTTTCTTCAAGCGAATTTAGGGGGCAAACTACCAATACTTCACTATTGTGATACAGTTTTGAAATCTCTGTTACCTTTTTACTTATTTGACTTTTTATTTCAACTCTTACTTCTTGATACGGAAGTAGTACAAGATTTTTTAATAAAATAACTGGTAGATTGCTTTTGATCATGTCTCCCTCCCCTGTATGAGTCATTATTATAAGAGTTATTTTATAAAAAGTAAATATTAAAAGTTAATTTTATTGTGAAAGTTTTTTATAAATGAAAAAAGAAACTATAAAGTTTCTTTTTTTGCTTCTTCTTGTTCTTTTACTAATCTCTTTATGTTACCCATATAAGCACCATACATTAATTGAAGTCTATCTTTAGTTAAAGGATATTCAATAGCTTTATCTTCTACTAATAACACTTTTTTAATTGCATCTAAATCAACTTCTCCTGATGCTTTAACAGTTCTTACAGCATCATACATTTTAGCGATGCTACTTTTGTTTTGTAAGAATGATGGTTGATTGAAGAATACTTCATCACTTAATCTAACTGTATCTAATAAACAAAGGATACTTCCTAATCTTGATTTAGAAATAGTGATTAATCTCTTATTAGCATTCATATATTTGATTGCTTCTTCTTCACTAAATCCTTTTGATTTAAATACACTAATAATGAATTGAATTGTTTCTTCAATTTGTGCTTCTGTTTTTTCATAAGACATTAATACAGATGTAATATGTTGAGCAGTTTGGGCATTACCAAATCTTTTTCCCCATTTTTGCATTCTCATTTCTTTGTCCATAGCGCTGAAGCTAGCACTTCTGTTGTATCTATTTAATCTTTCTGAGTTTCCCATGAACCTCAACCCCCTTTTCTACAACAACTAAATTATAGCATATCAATATATATTTGTCAATTTCTTTGTATCATTTTTGTTACTTAGGTTTTTCTATAAAAAAAAGAATAACTATATTCTATCAAAAGTTATTCCTTTTATCTTTTCTTGTTTAATACTATTTGTTATTACTAAGCTTACCCTTTCGTAGTCTACTTCTCCATTTACTGGTATATTTTTTCTTTTAGAAATCTTCTCAAATAGTTCAACTACTTCATCATCATTATAGTATTCTATTCCAAATTCTTGTTTTAAAATTTCTGGATAATAGTCGCTTAATATTTTTAAAATATGTACTGCGATATCTTCTATAGTAAGTATTTCTTCTTTAATAATAGTCATAGATGCAATATTTTTAGCAACTAATTCATCTTCAAATTTTGGCCATAATATACCAGGAGTATCCACTAAATCCATAAATTCATTTATTTTAATAGTATTTAATTGTTTAGTTACACCAGGTTTATTACCAACACCTACTATATTTTTACCAACTAATTTATTAATTAAAGTACTCTTTCCTACGTTAGGTACTCCAACCACTAAACATTTAGCTTTCTTAGGTAATAATCCTTTATTGCTTCTCTTAATATTTACATCTTTCATTAATGAATTAACTTCACTAATTATTTTCTTGTGATCATTACTATTTTTAGAGTCACAAGTAACTATTATATTACCTTCACTCTTATATTTATTAATCCATTTTTCTGTTTCTATTTTGTCACATAAATCATATTTATTAAATACAATGATAGTTTGTTTATTTCTAGTCATTTCATTTAATTTAGGTATTCTAGATGAGTATGGAATTCTTGCGTCAATTACTTCAATAACTATATCTACCATTGATATTATATTTTGTATTTCACGTTTTGTTTTAGCCATGTGGCCTGGATACCATTGGATTATTTTACCTCTTTTTTCATCCATAGTTTCACCCCTTTCCTTTGACAAGTTTATTATATCATAATTTTATTACCAATTTCTAACATGATCGTATGGACTTATATCAACTTCTGGATATTCATAATAGTCATAAGTACCATCTTCATTTTCTATATAGCCACCACTACCATATCTGTTTCTTGATGAAGAACATCCTGATAATAATAAAACTATTAATAAGCATAAAATTATTTTTTTATATTCTTTCCAATAAATTGAGTGTATTATACCACATTTTAGTCATTTTGTCATTATAAAAAGAATAGATATTCTCTATTCTTTTATATTAAGTTCTTTCTTTTATAATTTATTACTGATAAAAATATAAATATTATTGTAAGCAATATAGAAATTAATATCATTATTGGATTTATTTCAGTGTTTAGGATTACGTTTCTTATATCAGATAATGTAAATGCAGAAGTATATTTAATCCATGATACACTTTTATCTATAGTAGATATTGTATTAAATATAAAATTTGCAAATACTACTGCTAAACTTAAACCAATTGTGTTTTTAGTTTTATGAGTAAAAGTTGATAAAAATAAACATAATGAATAAATAACAATTGATGAGAATATTGGCGTTATACTCATAAGTAAATATTGTGTAGTATCAAAGTCACCACTTAATTTTAAACCTATAAAGTTAAATATTCCGATAATAACAATCATTAATAAAATATATATTATTCCAACTAATGATTTACTTATAACTATTTTTTCTCTTGATATAGGTAAACTATTTAAATATTCAATTGTTTTATCATTTTCTTCTTTTACTAATATAGTTGACCCTTGTATTCCAGCGTACACTCCAACTATTAAAAGTATAAGTACGAATCCTTCTGATTTTAACCATCCAAATACTGTTGAAAGAGATGCTATATCCATATTAAACGCAGCTAATATTTCTTGTGGGAATATTTGTGCTAATTCATCAATTGACTGAATATTTTCACTTGATGCAATTGAAGGATATAATGCAAAAACTACTCCAAATAAAGCTAATATAATAATTGTCCAAATAATAAAGTTTTTAAAATTATATTTTAATTCTCTTTTAAACATAAATCCTCCTAATTATAATAATGAAGTAATATATCTTCTAAATTCATTTCTTCTATTAATAATTTTGATATATCATATTTAGACAACTTTTGTATTAAATCATTATATTCAAAATTATTTGGGAATTTTATTGTTTTATCATCTATTACTTCAGGAGTTATTTTTAAGTCTTTTATTATTACGTTTATATCTTTACTTGTAATTGTAATATAATTCATATTTTTATTTGATAATTCATCAATATTTTCTACTTTAATAAGTTCTCCTTCTTTAACTATTCCAACTCTATCACATATTTTAGATACTTCACTTAATATGTGTGTTGAATAAATAATAGTAGTATTTTTATTTTTTTCTTCTTTTAACACTTTAAAGAATTCTTGTTGCATAATTGGATCTAATCCACTTGTTGGTTCATCTAATATTAATATTTTAGGTTCATGTAATATTGATAATACTATTCCTAATTTTTTTAAGTTTCCTAAAGATAATTCTTCTATTTTTTTGGTTTCATCTAATTTAAATTTCTTAATTAAATCTTTTCTTCTATTACAGTTTTTATAAAATGATTCATGATAATCTAACATTTCTTTAACTGTTAAATCATCATATAAAGATATTTCACTTGGTAAGTAGCCTATTAACTTTTTAGTTTCAATATCATTCTTTGTAAACTCTTTTCCATTTATATATACACTACCGCTTGTTTTATTAACTAAATTTAATATTGATCTTATGGTAGTACTTTTACCAGCTCCGTTTGGTCCGATTAGCCCGAATATCTCTCCTTCATTTAAAGATAAAGAAAGATTTTCTATTCCTTTTACTTTACCATAATATTTTGTTAAGTTTTTAATTTCTAAAACTATTTTAGACATTATATCAACTCCTTTAAAAGTTTATTTTATATCATAATGATATTTAATTTGTGGGTATGATTTATCTATATTATCTTCATCTATTTCTACTGTTTTGCCACCCATTTTTTCATAGAATTTTTGTGCATTTTGATTATATTTATTACATGATATAAAAAATCTAGAATAACCTTTTTCTTTTATTTTATTATAAGCTAAATTAAATAAATTTTTACCAATACCTAATCCTTGATATTCTTTTAATATATATAATAAACCAATTTCTTGTTCATAATCATTAAATTCTCTTACTGGTTTACCTACACTCATATAAGCAACTATCTCATTGTTTTTATTTGTTACTACATATAAATTAATATCTTTGTTTTCTATTATTTTTTTAAATTTTTCTTCATTTAGTTGAAAGTCATAATTATCAAATTTATCTTCTGTATATATTCCTTTATAAGTTGTATTCCATACCTTTAGTTTTAATTTTGATAATTCACTACAGTCATTTAATGAAGCTAATCTTATTTCGTAATTCATATTTACCTCTTTAAGTATATTGTATCATAAAAAAAGATTTCTAATTAGAAATCTTATAATTTACTTGTTCAAACTTGTATTTTATTATATTTTTCTTTTTGTTTTTATAAGAAGTTAAATTATATAATATTCAAATGTTCTAAAAGTATTTTTAAGCCTATTATGATTAATATTAATCCTCCGAATATTTGTGACTTCTTTTCATATTTATTTCCAAATTTATTGCCTATTTTAACTCCTATAAATGACATTATAAATGTTATTATTGTAATAGAAAAAGTAGAAAATAATATATTTACTTTTAAGAATGCAAAAGTTATTCCTACTGCTAGTGCATCTATGCTTGTTGCTATAGCAAGCGGTAACATTGTTTTAAAGTTTACTTTATCATTACATTTTTCATGGTGTTTTGATAATCCTTCTTTTAACATATTAATTCCAATTAATGATAGAAGTATAAATGCAATCCAATGATCTACTTTAGTTATTAAGTCTTGAAATGTTGTTCCTAGTAAATAACCTATTAATGGCATTAAACCTTGGAATAGTCCAAAGTATAATCCAATAATTAAACATTTATTTATATTACTTTTTTTCATTCCTAAGCCTTTACATATTGATACTGCAAAAGCGTCCATTGCAAGTCCAAAACTTGTTATTATTATTTCTATTAAACTCATAATTAAAATATTCCTTTATTATATTTTATTTGTCCGTATATTAATATTATTATTCCTATTATTAAAGTTATTATTGTAATAAAATCAAAGTTTATATTTTTAAATATTTCATTTAATACTGCTGGAACTAATAATCCAACTCCTATTAATATTGAACCAGTACCCATTGTTTTACCATATGGAATTCTTGTCTTTTCTGTTATTTTAGTTCTTTGATACCAATGTATTGAATTTATATTACCTTTATAATTAAATATTCCAATAACAATAAGACAAATACTTAGTAATATTTTAGTTATTATTTCTAACATACATTCTCCTTAAAAATCTAATTTGTTTCCTGTTCTATCTTCATATATTTCTTTCATACTTTTACCTTGATCTTTTGGATCTAAGTCTACATCTTTAGCATTATTTCTCCATGCGTTATCTTTTGGTAATATTTGATATGCTAAGTTATGTTGTAACCATTCATATGCCATATCTGATGGCGTTCTATATGACTTCATATCACTACCATGTACTGGATGTATCTCTATTAGGGCTTTACATATAGCTTTTATATCGTTTTCATTAGTTATTTTATATGAGTTATATATTTTCCAATTATCATATGTATATGTTGCTTTAAAGACTTCATTTTTATATTTAAATTCATAATTAGTTCCATCTATATCTTTTATTTCTATTTTTTTATTTATTTCTTTTATTTCATTAGTCATACATGAATATTTTGTTCCTTTTAATTTTATTTGAGGTACAGTATATTCTATACATATATATGTATCATAAAAAATTCCTTTATACACTGTATTTACTGAGTCAGCATTATCTTCTTTTATAGCAAATAATGGTTTACTTAAAGTAAATATACTTATTATATCTATAACTATTAGAAGTAATAAAGTTATTATAATCACTAAAACTATCTTTACGTATTTTTTCATATTATCACCTTTTTAATTATAACATAAAAAAATAAGCTTTCGCTTATTTTATGATAATGCACTATATATAAAATAGAATATAAATAATATTGAGAATATATATATCATTGGAGATACTTCTTTTGCTTTTTTATTTACTAAGTTTACTATTAAGTACATTATGAATCCAAATTGAATACCTGTTGTTATTGAATATGATAGTGGCATCATTATTATTACAAAGAATGCCGGTATTGCGATTATTGCATCTTTCCAATCTATTTTAACTATGTTTTCTATCATTGAAAGTCCAACAAATATTAATATTGGAGCTATTGCGCTCATTGGTACGATTGCTACTAGAGGTCCTAAGAAAAGTGAAATGAAGAAACATAGTGCAGCTCCTACTGCTGTAAGTCCTGTTCTTCCACCTGCTTCTATTCCTACACTACTTTCTACATATGTTGTTACATTTGATGTACCAAGAAGTGCACCAATTATTGTAGTTGATGAATCACATGCTAATGCTCTTTCTAAGTTTTTAGGCATGTTTCCATCTTTGTCTAATTTAAATATACCTGACTTTTTACCTGTACCTATAAATGTACCTATTGTATCAAAAAGATCTGATACTACTAATGTAAATAATGTCATTATAACTACAACTAATCCTGCTTTAGCAGTAAATAATCCTGCGAAATCAAGTTTTAAGAATGTTGGAGCAACAGATAAATTAAATGCATTTGATGAGAAATCTGGTAGTGTTGTAACTCCCATAAATAAACCTATAATTGTAGTAATTATTATTGATTTTAAATATGCATATTTTACTTTTTTTGATACTAGTACTGCTGTAATAATAATTCCTATTATTGCTAATACTACACTTAAATTATTAAATAATGCAAGTTGTGGTACTGTGTCTCCCGCTGAAGCTATTCCGTTATTAACAGCTGATACTGAAAACTCTATTAATCCTGCACTTTTAATTCCAATATAAGATATAAATAATCCTATACCTACTGTTATTGCTTCTTGCATAAATTCTGGAATTGCTTTTATAATTCTTTTTCTAATACTAGTAAGTGTTATTATTACATTTATAACACCACATATAAATACCATTGCTAAAGCTTCTTGCCAAGTAAATCCCATTGTGCCACATATAGTATAAGTAAACAATGCATTAAGGCCAAGGCCTGCACTTTGTACATATGGAACATTAGCAATTAATCCTAAAAGTAATGTACCTATCATTGAAGCTAGGATTGTTGCTACATATACTGAATTATAATCCATACCAGTATTTGATAATATAGCTGGGTTTACAAATATAATATATGACATTGCCATAAATGTTGCAAATCCAGCCATTAATTCTCTTGTTACTGTTGTTTTATTTTCTTTTAATTTAAATAACTTCTCTAACATACTTTCACCTACTTCTTATTAAATAGTTCTTTTGATACTCCACATATTGGACATTTAAAGTCATCTGGAAGTGTTTCTCCATAATAAACATATCCACATACTGAACATACCCATGCTGTCTCATTATTGTTTGTTGTTACTTTAATTAATTCATCTTTATGACTTTGGTAATATTGATAAGTCATTTCTTCACTATCATTAAATACGTCTGCTTCAATTAATCTACCAATAAATAATGTATGTGTTTCATTATCTATTCTATCTTTTATTTCGCATAACATATATCCTAGCGAATCTTTAATTACATTTATTCCATTTACATCAACTGTTTCAACATTATCAAATTTATTAATATCTCTTTGAGAGTTAAATCCGAATGTTTTAATTATTTCTCCATTATTATCTTTTGATATAACTGATAGTGCAAATAAATCGTTTTTCTTTAATAATTCATTTGTATAATTGCTTTTCATTACTGCAACACTTATTAATGGATTATCACTACTACTTATTTGTGATACTGCATCTACTATGCAGCCACCACCATTAGTAGTTAATACATACATACCTTGAGATATTTTTCTAGTTATCTTTTTATTTTTCATATTATCCCCCTAGTTTTCTAACACTTTTTTATATAGTTTGTGTTTTGATACTTCTTCGTATGATCCTTCTAAAACAGTAACACCTTCATTTAGAAGTACTATGTTATCTGACATTTTAAGTACTTGTTCTGTTTTATCTATTATTATAATTGTGTGTTCATCTTTTATCTTATTTAATATTTCAAGTACTACATCTTTACTTTCATTATTTAGAGAATGTAATATACCATTAAATAACATAATTCTTGTATTTTTAAGAAGTATTCTTGCTATATTAAGTAATACTTTTGTATTTGATTTTAAAGTATCATCATTTGAATTTAATACTGTATCATATCCATATTTTAATTGTGATATTTCATCATGAATACCTAGTTTTTTACAAATATGTACGATTTCTTCAAAGTTATCATTAACTATATTTAAGTTATCTTTAATACTTATATTTAAGAATTTATCATCACTATCTATTGAAGATATTAGATTAAAGTAATATTCGAAATCTATTTCTGTTATTGGTACACTTCCAATAGTAATAGTTCCTTCATGTTGTGAGTTTAGTTTTAATAGTAAGTCTACTACTCCGCTCTTACCACTTCCAACTACTCCAGTAACTGTATTAATGCTATTACTCATTAAACTAAATGTTGTTCCTTTTAATCTAGGATTATGTTTGTCTCCATAAATAACATCTTTAAATTTAATATTTAATTTTGAAAATTTATATTTCTTATCTAACACTAGTTTTTCATGACTATATATTATTAATTGATAGAATCTGTTTTCTGATACTTTAAGTTGTCTAATACCGATATTTATAGTAGCAAATTCACTAAATCCATCTACTAATTGAGTGAAGTAATTATATATTATAAGTAGTGTTCCTATTTCCATATTTCCTTTTGAAATTAAGAATATACCATATATAAATAATATCCATCTACATGCTTCTATTAAAGCAACTACAGAGAACTTAAATATATCTTCTCCTACTCTTTGATTTAAATATGATTTAGAATATGTTTGAGTAGATTCATCTATTCTTTTTCTCATTGGATTAAATATATTAAATGCTTTTATTTCACGAATACTAAGTAAGAATTCATTTACTATAGTATTTCTATTATCAAAGTTAGCTGCTTTAGTTTTATTTAGTTTTTCTATTTTCTTACTTGATAAGAATATTACAGTTATACCAATAAGTCCCATTGCTATACCTGATATACCAATATATAAATCTATTAAGAAGAAATATACAAATATTATAAGTACTTCAAATATTCTTATAACTCTTGTTACTAAATTACAATAGAAGTCAGACATAACATTAATATCAGTACTCATTATATTTAGAAATTCACCTACATTAAATCTAGATAAACTATATAAAGAGTTATCAAATACTTTATTAACACCTAACTTAGTATAATTATCATACATAGTATTATATAATTTATGCCATGTATAAGTATTTATAATATCAAATATTCTAAATATAATTACCATTACTATAGCGCCTAAAGATATTAATAAAGCACCTTTATAATTACCATTAGTTACCTCATTAACAGCTTCACTAAATAGAATTGGTGTAATCATAGCTATTGCTCTATAAATTAGAGCGCATATAAATTTAATAGTTAAATGTTTTTTAGATTTTTTTAAGACATATTTTGTCGCATCACTTGGTTTATTCATAATATATAACCTTCTTTTTTTATCATCTTTCGTTATAAAATTATATCATACATTAAATATAGTTTGTATACATTAAATTAAAAAAAATTATAAATTTTTTATT
>JAZSKU010000088.1:0-2561 GCA_045535005.1 Bacilli bacterium | reverse complement strand
GAATTATATTTCTTATAATAATTCTATTCGTGATTATTTGGAATATTATTTATCTATTAATAATTCTTATTGTATTCCTGGTAAATATAGTGATTTTGGGGTTATTTTAGGACATTCTGGTAATGTTATTGATATTGATGGTAGTTATTCTAATATGAAGGGTAGTGGCTTTAATTTAGGTCTTATTGAGTATAAAAGTGATGAATGTAAGATTAATAGAAAAAGTAGTATAAACAAATATATTTATTCTGGTAATGATAGTGTTAATAATATAAGTATTGTTATTGATATTATTAATGGAAGAAGTTATGAAAAGTTTAATGATATTTCAGAAGATAAGAATATTGTATTAAATTATTTAATAAATGATAGTTTTCTTATTAAGTATAATGATTCTTTTGATAGACATGATACTTTATTATTTAAGGGTAGTAGTACTTATGAACTTAATAATTTTATTAATAATTTACATGATGAATTTTTATGTGTTAATTATAATTATGATGTTCTTGATATGTGTTCTTCATATGAATTAAATAGTATTAATATGGTTCATTATATTGAAAGGGATTTGATTTTAAATACAAAAAAAATCCTTAATAAAGGTATTATTATCTTTATTAAGGAAAGTGAAGTTAATTTAAATGAATTATCTTCTTTAATTAATTATATATTAAGTAGAGGATATAATATTGTCTCTATTAATGATTTATTACTTTAATACATATTTATATGGATCTGATATAGTCTCTGGTGTAATAATTAATTCTCTAAAGTTTTGTGATGATAGGGCATAGTAGTTTGCTACTTCAAGAGCGTTTTCTACGATTGTTTTTATACCTCTAGCTCCGATACCTAATTGTTTTGCTTCTTCAGCTATTTTTCTTATTACTGCTTCATCATATTTGAAATCGATTCCTATATTTCTAAAGAATTCTCTATATAGTAATAATTGACTTTTATTTGATTCAGTTATTATTCTCATTAAGTTTTCTGTATCTAAACTATTCATTACGACAATACAGTCATTTCTACCTATGAATTCTGGTAACATTCCATATTTTTTTAGTGTTTCGATATTATATTTCTTTTTATTATCTTGTTCTTCTTGAGGTTCTATTGAACCAAAACCAATACCTCTTTTAGTTTTCATATATTCTTCTATACCTGAGAATGCTCCTAAAAAGGCAAATGTTAAGTTTGAAGTATCGAATGCTATTTCATCTTGTCCTTTTTTACCTTGGATTATATATGTATGTCCTTCCATCATTTTTAGAAGAGATTGTATTACGGCAGAAGTGTATGTTGCGTGTTCTCCGCTTCCTGATACTTTTTTATCTATTTCATCTACTATAAGTATTCCTCTTTGTGCCATGTTAAGATCACCATCAGCATTATCAAGTAGGTGTGATAACATTTCTGTTACATCTTTACCTTTATAGCTTGCTGCTGTATATTCTGTTGAGTCTTCTATAGCTATTGGAAGAGAAGTACATTTTGAAATACATCTAAATATTTCTGTTTTACCAACTCCAGTAGGCCCACAAATAAGTAAGTTTGATTTTAAACTTGGATTTACTAATCTAGAGTTTTTAGCGATAGCTGTAGCTATTTGTTTTATTTGTTCATCTTGACATATTACTGTTTTTGAAACTTCATCATATAGTGTATCTGTATATATAACTGGAAGAGGGGAAGTGAATGTTTCTTCACTATCTTCTGAACCTGTAAACATTGGTTCTGTTTTAGTGAATGTTTTTAATTCTCTTAATTCACTTGGATCAACTGTTTTTAGTTTTTCTAAACCATCTTTATCAGCTACATCTACATTTATATATGTCATATTCTCATTAGGTGTTGCGAATGTAGTTATTTCATCTTGTCCTTCTATATATATTTGAAATAATATGTAATTATTTGCTGATTTTCCGGATGTTCTTATTTTTTTAAATAATTCTTCTTTTTGTTCTTTTGTTAGATCATCTATAGGATAGGGAAAAGCATATACTAATTCTCTATCTAAACTATATACATCTTCTATAAAAGGAATATAATCATCTTTATCTGTTATAAAGAATTTACTACCTTCATAATCATATTCCATACCTTTAGTAATTCTAACTGCTTCGTATACATATGATTGTACTCCATCGTCATCTTTTACTTTTTTTCTTTCGTAAATGTAAGCTATTATCTCTTTTTCCATATTAATTTCCTCATGTTTTAATATTTATTATAGTTTAACTATAATTTATAGTCAATAATTAAATTATTGCTTATTAATACTAAAATATATTATAATTTAAGTATAAGGGTGATTTTGATGAAAAATGAGTTTAAGAAATTAGTTGCGTATATTAAGAAACATTTAAAACAATTAAATAAATGTATATGTTATATATGTAGAACTCATAATAAATTTTATTTATTTATATTAATTGATATTATATGGTGGTTTATAAGATATGATGTTTCTTATAATGAATATAGGATATCTGAGCTTTGTAATTTAAATTCTAATACTCGTGATACTTATTTAAGTATTAAAAGACATAAGAAAT
>JAZSKU010000061.1:0-2486 GCA_045535005.1 Bacilli bacterium | reverse complement strand
AATAAAATAAATAGTAAATATAACTACGACAATATTATAAAAATTGAAAAAGATACTCTTGGTAATATAACATCAATTGATTTTAATGAAACACTTTCTAATAGTATTTTATATGAATTTACTAATATATTATTAAGTAATATAAATACACTAGAAGAAGATAAGATAAAAAACTTTAATTTAGAATATTTTAATTATGATGATTTAATATATTATGTACCAATAGGTATAATATATAATATATCTTCACTTGGTGACTTTGGGCCAGATATACCATTTAAAACAAGTTTATTAAGTAGTGCTGATACAAGTATAAATTCATCTATAAAAGAATATGGAATTAATAACTCACTAATAGAATTAAATCTTAATATAAATTTATATGTACAAGTAATATTACCGTTTACATCAGATACATTAAATATAAACAAAACTATAACTTTAGATAGAAAAATAATACAAGGTAAAATCCCAACATACTATAACACAGAAATAACTAGTTTAAATAAATAAAAATATGATATAATTATCTTGGTGAATGAAATGATAATCGAAATAGAAAACAATAAATATAAACTTATAAAAGATTATAAAGAAGCATTTAACAAAGAAGAATTTGAAAATAGATATACATCATACTTCGAAGATTATGATTATATAATAGGTGATATAGCTTATTCAAAATTAAGATTAAAAGGTTTTTGTAAAAAAGGAAATAAAAATTTAAATAAAATTAATAATTTTGATACACATGAAGATTATATTAAAAATAATTGTGCTTTTGATTGTAAATATTTTATTTTAGAGAAAATAACTGATAAAGAAAAATAATATTATTCATTGATATTATTTTTTTATTGTGATAAAATTAAAGAAGAATAGAGAGGAAAAGTGTTATGAACAAGATATCAATTAAAAATATGGACGGCACTATGGAAGAAGTAGATTTAGTAAATGCTTTTAAAATTACAGAAATAAATAAAAGATTTGTAATACTTTCTAAAGGTGAGTCTGCTGGTGAAGGAATGAGCAAAATTTATATATCAGAATTCGTTGAAAATGAACCTGGTGTATATAGTTTAATAGGAATTAAGGACGATCAAATTTGGCAAAGAGTTAAAGAAGCCATGAAACAAATAGTAGAAAGCTAAGAGAGGTGAGGACGAAATGACAATGATAAGTGAAGTTGATAATATAATTAAAGGTAGAGTTGTTAACACAATGGAAAACGATGCTAATAAAAGAATTATTGGTATTTCTGATGCATCAGTAAAAAGTGCTGATGGAGTTAGTCCAGCACCTTTATCAAAACAAGGAGCTTTTACAGTAGAACAAACTGAAAATATAGCTCAAATAAGTGAAAAAATATTAGGAGGACAAGAAGCAGGAGTTGAAGTTACAGATGGAATGCCAGATGTAGCGCCAGTACCTGTATCAGTAGAACCAATTGCTGAACCTGTTCATACAGAAACAGTTGATGCTGTAGCGGTAGAAATGGGAAATACTGAAAGCTTAGCAGGACTTCAAAATCCATTAACAAGTCCAGTACAATCAGTACCAGGAATGACAGATGAAGAAGTAGCTGCTCAACAAACAGGATTAGATAAATTATCTGAAGCTGTTTCTCCAATTTTAGATAGTGTTATGAATATAACACCACCACCTGAAATTCCAGTTGATGTAGAATTACCAGCAAACGAAGAAGCTGTTGTAGCTACAGAACCTACAGAAGTAGTTGCTGATGCATTATTTGCAAGTGCACCATCTACTACAGTAGATAGTGAGCCGGCTGCTGCTGAAGAAGTAATACCAAATCCACTTCCAGAACCAGCACCAATGCCAGAAGCACCACTACCAGCAGAACCTGTAGTTGAAGAAGAAACTAAAGAAGAATTAGAACAAGCAGTTTCAGAATTTAATTGGGAAGATCAAAATTTAAATGTTGCAGACGCACCATTGCCAGGTGAAGATGCTGCTCCAGAAGTAACTGAAGAAGTTGCACCAGCTGTAGTACCAGCTGATATGCCACTACCTGAACCAATTCCTGAACCAGTTCAACCTGAAGAAACTCCAGTGGCACCACTTCCAGAACCAGCACCAGAGCCAATGCCAGAACCTGCACCAACTCCAGAAGTACCTGCTGTAAGTGAATATGAACAATATAACAAATTAGTTGCAGATGAAATGAGTGCTGCTATACTAGGTGTTATGAATAAACATATTGATAAAATGGTAGAATTAAAACTTGCTGAAGTAATGCATAATGTTCAACAAACAGAAGAATCTTCTTATACACTTTAATATAAATATTAACTAGTACTAAAAAGTGCTAGTTTTTTTATGTTTGAATAATATTTAATATGATAAACTTCTTAAATAGAGAATATAATATTAAAATAGATAAAATATATAAAAAAGATAATGAATTATATTTCTTTTATGATAATAATAAATATTATATAAAAGAATATATTAATGATGAAATA
>JAZSKU010000089.1:0-2615 GCA_045535005.1 Bacilli bacterium | reverse complement strand
ATAATTCTAAACCTTATCATATCACTACTTACATTATATTCATTAATACTATAGATATATAAAACCAAAATAATTAATAAAAGAAATACTATTTTTTTCATAAAAAAACCAACCTTTCAATTAAATATTGGTTGGTTTTAATATATTTTATTCATTAATAATAAATACATATCTATCTTTATCAGAATAATCTTTTTCCACTATTACTTTAGCATCAGGATATTTATCAAGAGCAATTTTCTTAATTTTTTCACCTTGAGTATAACCTATTTCAAAAGCAATAATAAATTTATCATTTAAATATTTATCACTTTCATTAATAATTTTCCTATAAAAATATAATCCATTATCAGGAGCATATAATGCTATATTAGGTTCATTTTTAGAAACTAATTCCATTATTTCTTCATTATAAGAAATATATGGAGGATTACTAATAATTAAATCATATTTATCATTAATATTATCAAATACATCACTTAATATAAAATTAATATCAGTATTATTCATTTTAGAGTTATTTTTAGCCACTTCTAAAGCTTTTTGTGATATATCGCTAGCAGTAACACTAGAATTAATTAATTTCTTTAAAGAGATACTAATTGCCCCACTACCAGTACATAAATCTAATATATTAATTTTATTATCAAAATATTTATTAACTAAACTAACAGTTTTTTCAACTAATAATTCAGTTTCATATCTAGGTATCAATACATCACTATTAACACATATCTTATTACCATAAAAATCAACATATCCAATTAAATATTGAATAGGTTCACCATCTAATAATCTTTGATAATCACTTTCAATATCTTTACTTACTTTAATAAGTTCATTAGCTTCAGTTTGAGAAATACCTAACTCCATAATTTTATTAAGCATTATTATCCTCTAATCTCATTCTTTCATCTTCAGCTATTAACGCCTCTATTAAATCTTCTAAGTCACCTTCAACAACTTTATCTAAATGCATAACTGTATAATTAATTCTATGATCAGTAAGTCTATTTTGTGGATAATTATAAGTTCTAATCTTTTCAGATCTATCTCCAGTACCTATCTTACTTCTTCTTTCATTACCAAGTTTTTCATCTTGTTCTTTTTGTTTTAAATCATAAAGTCTAGTCTTAAGTATTTGCATAGCTTTTTCTTTATTCTTAATTTGACTTCTTTCAACTTGACAATATACAACTATACCAGTAGGTATATGAGTTAATCTAACAGCACTATCAGTTGTATTAACACATTGTCCACCAGCGCCACTACTTCTAGTAATATCTACTCTAATATCACTATCTTTAATTTCTATATCTATTTCTTCTACTTCAGGCATAACAAGTACTGTAGCAGTTGATGTATGTACTCTACCACCACTTTCAGTTTCAGGTACTCTTTGAACTCTATGAGCTCCACTTTCATATTTAAGCTTAGAATATACTGCTTCACCATTTAACATAAATTCAATTTGAGCATATCCTCCACTTTCACCTTCAACTTCATGTGTAACTTCTAACTTCCATCCTTGCTTTTCTGCATATTTAGTATACATTCTAAATAAATCACCAGCAAAAATATTAGCTTCATCTCCACCAGCAGCACCACGAATTTCCATAATAACATTCTTATCATCATTAGGATCCTTTGGTAAAAGTAATACTTTAATTCTATTTTCTAATTCTTCTTTTTCTTTTTGTAATGATTCTATTTCTTCAAGAGCAAATTCCTTCATATCAGGATCTTTAGCCATCTCTTTAGCAGTTTCTATATCACCATCAATAGAATTATATCTATTATAAGCAACCACTATTGCTTCAATAGAATTCTTTTCTTTAAGAATTACTTGCATCTTCTTATAATCTTCATATACTTCTGGTTTAAGTAATTCTTCATTTAATTGTTTATATCTTTCATTTATAATATCTAATCTTTCTTTCATATTTTTCTTCCTTTCTTTATATATAAATCAGTTAGAAAAACACGCTATAAATTAGATTCGTCTTCATACCCTTCATCAACAATAACTAAATCTTTATAGTCATCATCTTGACCATCATCATCCATTTCATCAATGTCATCATAATAGTCTCCATCTTCATCATCATTTTCATAATCATCTTCATCAGATTTATCTTCTGATTCAACAATATCATCCTCAAGTTCATCTTCTATATCTTTAATACTGATTTCAGCAGTATGATTTTCTCTTAAATCCCAATAACCTTTTTCTAATTGAATAAATCTTTTTTCTGTAGCTAATAAAGCAAAAAAGTCACCTATTTGATTTTCAAATGCAGCATCCCCAAGATTAAGTTCATCACATATAATCTTAAAGATATCATTAATTTTCATTTTTTTACCTTTTTCTTTTAAAATTATATATGCAATATCATCAAATGGCATTGTTTCTAATGCTTCTTTATCTATAGTTTTAAATTTCATTTATACGTCCTCCTTAAAGACTCTTTTTCTTTCCATTAAAATTATACTAATTTTTTTCAATAAATCAAGTATTTTTTTTAGATTTACAATACATACTAAATATTAAGGAAAAATTATGAAAAGATTAATAACATTAACCAAGATATCTATATTATTGTTTTTTACTATTA
>JAZSKU010000024.1:0-10282 GCA_045535005.1 Bacilli bacterium | reverse complement strand
TTATCAGAATTATTATTTATACAAAGTTTCTTTTTAAAACTAACAAACTTCCATTTATTATTATCTTTAGAAGATTGCCATATATTAATATATTTATCTCCATAAACATTAACTTCACAACTAGTAGTTTTATTAGATTTATTTAATTTAACATCTCCAATTATCTTAGGTATCTTATTATATTTATGAATACCAACTTTAACTAAGTCATTAGTTCTATCATAAGATTCTTCATTATAATTATCACACATATTATCTTTATCTAAAGGTAATACAAAGAAGTCCTTATTTTCATCTCTATACATATATGTAGGTAAAACATAAGCATCATCTATAATAATAGATCCATCAGAATACTTATTAATATTAAATCCAAATAAAGCTCCATCTCTTACATATGTATTATTATCAACATTTAATTTCTCATTCATCGCAGATATAAAATTACCTACAGAATGAATACATATAGTATTCTTATTAGAAACCATTGAATGATAACACTTAACAGGTTCAATAACATGAGGATGAGCTCCTACTATAACATCCACTCCAAAATCACATAACTTTTGAGCAATTATTCTATCTCTCTTAGGAATATCTATTTGATATTCTCTTCCCCAATGCATATATGCAATTATTACTTCAGCGCCATCATTTTTTAATTCATTTATATCATTTTGAACAACCTCATAAAATTCATCTAATCTTTTATTATCATAATAAGATATTAAAGGCATAGCTTTCTTATCAACAAAAACATAGTTTTTACCTTCGCCCTCTTCTTTTCTAGTAGTATTTAATACGACTCTATCTTTAGTAGAATTCTTAGTAACCTTAGTATAATTAAGCATACCTATTTTAATACCATTTATTTCAATGATTTTATGTAATTTATCACTCTTATTCTTTCTAGTACCTATATAAAATAAATTCTTACTTTCAAGATATTCAATTCTTTTAATTAACGCATCATATCCTAAATCATATGAATGATTTGAGGCAGTTAAAAAAGCATTAAAACCACTCTTAATACAAGAATCAATCATCTCAAATGGAGAATTAAATAAAGGAAAAGCTTTATATGGTTCTTTACCACTATAACTAGTTTCAAGATTAATAACAGCTAAATCACTCTTTTTAATGTATGGAGTAATATATTTAAATATTTTATCAAAATTATAACTTCCATCATCCTTTAAACCACATTTTAAAATACCATTGCCAACTAATAAGTCACCAACGTTAATAACTTTTACTTTAGATACTATTTTATTCATAAGTAACACCTAACTTAATTATATAACATTTAAATATTAAATCAATTAAAAAAACCACATAAGTGGTTTTAATTAATCGATTCTTTTAATCATAGTTTCCATTCTAGAATGATAACCCTTTTTATTATAGAAATTAATACCTATATCATTATAAGCAAACACATCAACAATAACATATTCACAATCATTATCCTTAAAGTATTCTTCTATTTTCTTAATAAGTAATTGTCCTACACCATTACTTCTTACTTTATTCGTAACAACTAATTCTGTTATTTCACCTCTTTTAGGGCATTTATAATCCAAGTAATCATATTCATCATATTCTGGTATTGTTCCCATGATTAAACCAACTACTTTATTATTATCAATAGCTAAATAACATTTACCATTACTCTTATTAACCTCATCTAAATCAAGTAATGCCATCTTTTCCCTATATTCAGGATGTAATTGATCTAACTCATCTTTATCTATAGAAATAATATATTCTTCAAGTTCAACAAGTAAATCCCTAACATCTTCTAAATATTTATCTTCATATTCAATAATATCTATATTCATATTTTCACCTATATCAAATTAAACTTATCTATTACCATATCAGCAACTTCTTCAGGAGATAAATTACTATTATTAATTTTAAAATGATTTGAAAATAATACTTCACCTTCATTAGAGTTAAGTCTATATTTATTCATACTTTCAATTAACTCATTATTACTCCATTCAATATTATTTTTAGATAATTTAGATTCTAATCTATGAGGAGTAACATTTCTTTCTAAACGAGTATTAACATCAGCCTCTAACTCAACAAAATAAAAGTTACCTCCACTACTTTCAAATAAATCTTTTAACTTATTTAAATAATCAATATCTTCTTTCATATCAAAAGCAGTAACAAAAGTAAATATCATATTAATATTATTTTTAACTGCTATATCAAATACATTTTGTCTAATTAATTTATTTAATTCTTTTTGAGAAGAACTTCCATTTTCAAATATCTTTATAGAAACTTCAATACTATCATGATTAGTCATTAATGAGTATCCTATTTTATCTTTAATCTTTTCAGCAACAGTCATCTTACCAACTGCTTGTGGCCCAGTTACAACCATTAAATTTGCCATATAAAACTCCCTTCTAATTTATTTCAATTAATTCATATTCTCTATTACCAACACCTAGATTATAAGCACTCTCTATCGTATGAATACCATTTCTAGATTCAATTCTTTCTATTAAATGATTGCGCCCTTTATCAGTAGAATTATATATTAAATCAATACATGCTTGATCAAGTGCTACAGGATCAACACTAGCAAGTATACCAATATCATTCATACATGGATCTTCTGCTACTTCACAGCAATCACAGTCAACCGATAAATTACACATAATATTTATATAAGCAATTTTATCTTTAAATAATTCATTAACACTAAGTGCCGCATCTGCCATAGACTCTAAAAACTTATCATGATCCGCAGTCCACTTTTTATTAACATCACCAGCTCCATGAATATAAGCTTTACCATAACTTGATGCACAACCTATAGATAATTGTTTTAATGCACCACCATATCCTCCCATTGGATGACCTTTAAAATGAGATAAAACTAACATAGAATCATAATTACTAATATTTTTACCTAAATAATTCTTCTTAATTACTTTTCCTTCTGGTATATCAACAACTAAATCGGGTCCCTTACTATCCATAATATCAATATTATATAATTTAGACCAATTATGTTCTTCCATTAATTTCATATGTTTTTCAGTTGTATCTCTCATCCCTTCATATGCAGTATTACATTCAACAATAGTTCCATTAACTCTATCAATAATACTTTTTAAAAACTCAGGTCTTAAATAATTTTGATTTCCTTTTTCGCCAGAATGAACTTTAACAGCAACCCTACCATTTAATTCAATTCCAAGGGATTCATATATTTTAACAATATTTTCACTAGTAATATCTTTAATAAAATAAACTTTTGATTTATTCATAAATCCATCTCCTATAATGTATGAGAAGTAGTATCATCATAAGGAATATTTCTAAACTCAAAATTAAAGTTTGGATGTTGTTTTAATTCCTCTAACTTTTTCTCATCAATAAATGGTTTTAATTTTTCAATATCAGTTATATCTTTAGGTCTTCTAGTATATGCCTTTAAAGAATAAACACTTTCTACACTACTTGTTCTAAATGAAGTACCCATATATTCAACCGGAACATCATCATATCTAAGCATAGTACCAACTGGATCAGATCTTCTTTCTAATACATCAACTTCAACTATAGCACCTGCTTCTCTATGTGAATATTCTCTCATAGTAATAGAATTATCTTCTTCTCTTCTAAATGTAAAAAATCCTAAATGAAATTCGTTATTTGGATTTTGAGCTAAAACAGTATGTGATGGTTTATTTTGAGACATTTCCCTAAATCTTTCTATACCAGGAAATCTATCATCTTGAAAAATATAACCACAAGATGCAATTACTTCTGCAACCTTAGCCATATCAGCTTCATTAACCATAATATCTATATCATCATGATATCTAAATAAGGGTTGACCAGTCTTTAAAAAACATGGCAAAGCACCTACTATATAATAATCAATTCCATATTGATTAAATAAAGTCGTAAAAGTTACTAACGATTCATTAACAAGCTTATGATTATCTTCTAAAGACATATTCCCGTCAATTTCATTAGAATACATCTTATTAATAATAACCTTCATTTCATCAATAGATGGACATATCTCAGGATTAATATTTCTTATTACAGAAAGAGCAGAATTATATAACATCTCATCATCTTTTAATACACTATATGCTATTTGTGATAACTCTTTAATAACATCAGATTCACTCATAGTAGAAAATCTTGTTATTAACTCTCTTTTCTTTTCTTCACTAACAGGCACTACTTTTGATAAAGAATTAACTGTATTATTTAACTTAATTAAATCCATATTATCACCTATTTAAATTATATCAAAAAAAATATTAAACTTATAAAAAGTTTAATATTATAAACACTCTATTTACTTTTTTTAATAAATTCCTTATAAAAAATATATAAGCCAGCAATAACAAATGGTATTAAAAATATTAATACAGATAAATTTTCTCCTGATTTAATAATACTAATTGAAAAATATGTAATCATACCAAACCAGAATAGTAAAAATATTAATATGTATCCCTTAGCAAAAATTCTTCCTAATTTATAATTGTTTAAAGCATTAGATAAAACCATACCAAAAGAAAATAAAGCACAACCTAGAAAAGGTAATAATAAAGTTTTTGATATATCATCTGAAGTTTTAGAATACAAATAAATAAATATAAAACAAATACATGAAACAGATATTAATTGAATAATTTTTTGTAAAATATCATAAGACTTAGCAAACTTAGCTTCATTTATTTCATTATCAGGATTTCTTAACTTTAATTTATATACTAAATCATAAATAATAAGATAAATAGGAACAATTGCAAATATAAAAGATGGAATTACTGCAAAACCATCAGCTACTATAACAGATATAATAGCAGGTATAGCAATCGCATATACTATTGGTAATAAAAGTAAATCTTCAAAATTTCCCATCGGAGAATATAAACCAATCCAATAACTCTTCTTAATCGTAGTTTCCCAATTATCACTTGCCTTTTCTCTTAGAACAATAACGTACAAAGATGTCCTTACTACTCTATAATAACTATTTACCTCTAATTTACTAGTATCAACTTCACTATTAATTTTTTTACCCTTCTTATTAACAAATAACTTATTATTATTTTTATCATTTATTAAATATAAAACATCTTCCCTTGGTGGTATAACAATATCTAAAAAATACGAAATTAAACCCATTATAAATAAACCAATAAATAATAAAGCTGGAAAAATAACTATAGCATTTATAGAAAACCACTTTAAAAAAGTGTTAAAATCCTTAACTAATAAAATATCTGTAGAAAAAAGCATAAATGCTCCAAATATTCCAAAAAAATATATTGGAATATAATTCCAAAAAGAATAATATTTTTTCTTCAAATTTTTCTTAGCAATTTTAACATCATCCATAATATTCACCTATTATGATTATAACATAAACAAAAACAATATAAAAACCTCGTAATAACGAGGTCTAATTATTCAACATTAACACCTTTATTTAATTCCTTCTTACATAATATATTCATTACAAATATAATAACTAAATATAATATAGATGCTATAATAGCTAAAATTTTAAATGAATCTACATCTATATTACTACTAGCAACTTTAAATAATTCCATTACAGATGAATCAAATAAAGCATATATAAATATAGATAATAACACTAATAATTGAGTTGCAAAATAACTAATAAATCCAAATAATATTGAATAACCTAATTTAGTATTATTCTTTTTATTACCTAAAATCATTCCAAAGAATCCACATTGAATACCATTAAATACTTCTAAGAAAATAACAATAATAAACATTCCAACAAAGAAGAAAGTACTCATATTTAATCCAGTAGTTATTGTTTTAATAAAATTAGTAATAGCTAACCAATTTTCTTTTGAATAATATGTAATAAATAAACTTAATATTATAACTACAAAACCAATAGAGAAAAATATAAGAGATTGAATAAATTGAGAATTATATAATTGATTTTTAGTAACAGGTAATGTATGAGTTAAATAAGATTCATCTTTATATAAAAAACTACTAAATCTAACCCAGCTTCTAATAATAGTATTTATTAAAGTATTAAATATCATCGCAAACAAACAACCAACACTAACTTGTCCAATTATAACAATAATTACAGATTGATCAAGACTAAATAATATTCTAGTTGTTATAGCAAAAAATATACACAATATATAAAATATAGACATATTTTTTATCATATATTTTAAATCATATTTTAATAATTTTCCTAACATTTGAACATCCTCCTAAAAATATCATCAATAGAAGCATTCTCCTTATTTCTAAGTTTATCAGCTTCACTTTGTAAAATAATTTGACCATTATCAATAAATATTACTTCATCTAATATTTTTTCAATATCAGATATTAAATGTGTAGAAATAATAACACTAGCATTCTCATTAAAATTAGAAAGTATAGTATCTAAAATATAATCTCTAGTCGCAGGATCAACACCACCTAAAGGTTCATCTAAAACATATAAGTCAGCATTTCTAGACATAACAAGAACCAATTGAACTTTTTCTTGCATACCTTTACTCATCTTAGATAATTTTTGATTAACATCTAAATTTAAATCTTTTAATAATTTTCTAGCTTTATCAGAATCAAAATTATCATAAAAGTCTTCAAAATAATCAATTACTTCAGAGACTACCATTTGTTTATTTAAATATGTTCTTTCAGGTAAATAAGATATAACTTTTTTAGATTCAACGCCTATCTTTTTACCATTTACCAATATTTCACCACTAGTTGGAGTTAATAAATCGTTAATTAATTTAATCAAAGTAGACTTACCTGCACCATTCTTACCTAACAAGCCAATGATTTTCCCTTTTGAAATAGCAAGATTAACATCTTTAAGTATTTCCTTATTATCAAATTTTTTATTTAAATTTTTAACTTCTAAAAGGTCCATATTAATCATTTATCCTTTCAAAATAGTTAATTGAATCAGCTTTACCTAACCCAATTCTTTTCATTCCTTGAAAATAACTCTTGGCTAAAGTCATGGCATATTCATCTTTTAACTTTTCAATTAACTTAGTATCATTTGTTACATATTTACCATTAGTTCTCTCGGTATAAATTAACTTCATACTTTCAAGTTCAGCTAAAGCTTTTTGCATAGTATTTGGATTAACCTTAAATGTAGTAGCAAATTCTCTAACAGATGGTAACTTTTCACCACTCTTAAATACGCCAGAAATAAGATATATTTTCATATATTCTAATAACTGAATATATATAGGAATATTATTATCAAAAGTAAATTCCATAATTTCCTCCTTGTGTTACTTCATTAATACAATAATATTGTATATTATATTTAATAATATGTCAACAAATAAAAACTCATAATATTTATTATGAGTTTATTTCTATCTTATTATTTATGAAAATATAATTTTGTTTGCCTTTCAATATCTAATTTCAATCTTTCAATTGTTCCATCGGTATAAACATCATCCATATTTTTTCTTACACTACTTGGAAATATATTTTTCATATCAACTGAATAATAACTTCCATCTCTCGGTATTTTAAAATCACTAACTACAAATTTATCATTAACACTTTTAACAACAAATTTATAAGGAATAGATGAACCACTATCTTGTTTTATTTCATCATTTTCTAAATAATATTTACCTTCTAATACCCAAGCATAAATATCATAATGAGTATCCTTTTCTTTTTCTTCAATTAAATATGTTTTCATACTTGCAAATGTTTTTTCATTATCATGATTTTTTGTCTCATTATCACCTTTTTCTAAAATAAAATTTATTATAGCAAGTTCTATTTCTTCTTCTTTTAAATCAATTGGTGGAGTATAAGAATAACCCCAAGTACTAAATATAACCGGTTTATTATTCTTCATTCTATTTATATCAATACAAAACATAGTTATAAACATTACAATAATTACTAAAATAATTAATATAACAACTATAAAAGTATTCTTAGTTCTATTTATTTTCTTATTTGTATAATTAATAGTATTTATAATATTTTCTTCTGATTTTTCTTGATATTCTTTTTTATTTAATCTCTCTCCACTAATTAATTCATTAATAGATATTCCAAGTTCCTCACATAATGGTCTCATTAATGATAAATCAGGCATACCTCTACCATTTTCCCATTTAGATATTGCTCTATCAGTAACACCTATTTTATCTGCTAGTTCTTGTTGTGTCATATTTTTTTCTTTACGAAGTTCTAAAATAAATTTACCTATTTTTTCTTGATTCATATTTTTCTTCCTTTCGTAAATAAATTATAATATGTTATTAAAAAAATTACACCAAACGAACCGTAGAGTTATAATTATTATTTTCTTTTTAATCTTCTTTGTAACTTTCTAGCAAAAGCAACTGGCTTACTATATAAAGCATCATCTATTTGATCATCTAGTTCACGATGTGCTTCTTCAGGAGTAATTCCTGCTCTTACAAAACAGGAATCCTCCCCACTCCCTATCATAATTGTTTCACCTTTTTTTACTCTAGTAAAAATAGCATTCTCTCCAGAACCTATCATGGCAATTACTTCATCAGATTTACTACCTTTATTCTTTTTATGATATTCACTCATTAATCTTTCTTGTTCATCACAATCAAGTTTAGCATATTCATCATATGTAATTCCTAAACTTTTTTCAAACATATAATTTATATTTTTCATTGTTTCAGGTTTTAATTTATACATTTATATCACCTCATCATAATTATTATATCATGTTACTAATTTTAAATATAAATCAGATATTTCAATCTGTTCTATAAATTATAATTTGTTATTCAGTAATAACTATTTGATACAAATCTTGATAAACGATTTTATCATCTATATTTTCTAACTTATACTTCTTAATAATTATTTTATTTTTATCTAAATATTTAATGAATTTTGGATAAGTATATTTAATAAAACTATCATACCCTTGTTCAGAAAAGAACGATTTACAATTTTCATATTTATTTGTTGGTACTGGTAACCAATTAAAAACACTGCTATTTTTAAGTTTTATCCATTCTTCCTTTGGATTTTTACTTTTATTCCATAATGCCATTTTAAATGCTTCATAAATCCCAATGTTATTATACTCTATTCTCCAATAAATCATTATTAATCCTCATTTCAAATTACAATTTGTCTATTATTTATATTATACTACAAAATAAATGATTTTATTGTTGTCATTATGTTTTCTCTTATATTCCCATTTAAAATTAGTGTAACTAAAATCTTTTTTTAGTAAATTTTGTACAAAAGAAAAACTCGCGTTTTCCCTTATTTTACTTGGGTTTGCGAGGTTATTTACCACAACACTGCTTATATTTTTTACCACTGCCACATGGCATCCATTTAAAACTACCGTGTAATTTTTTCCTTTTATTGTGGGCTTTATTACTCAAAAACTTGATAGTTTACTCATAAATTGTAATAAAATTATGTCTATTTTTCTAACATTGCAGTTTAAGCGTAACTAAAAACGTATCTAAACATACTAATTTAATGTATCGTAATATTTTAATCTTACGATATCTTATGCTTTAACTTTTTTATTAATATATATAGTATATCCTAAACACATAGCTATTAAGATAATACTGCTAATTATACTACTTTCACCTGTAGAAAAAATACTTAGTGAATTAAATACTCCATGGAATATAATGCATGGAATTAATGATTTACTTTTATAAAATATAATTACTAGCATATATCCAGTTGCCATTGCATAGCATACTTGCATAAGTGTAGGTATTAAATCAGCACCATTTAATAAATTAACGATATGCCCTATTCCAAAAGTAATAGAACTAATAATAATAGCCAATTTAACATTATCATTCTCCATCATTTTAAATAAGAATCCTCTAAAAATCATTTCTTCTAAAAAGCCAATATTTATCATTGTAAGTATGTGAAATATAATTTCACTAGTTGTATTATTTATATGAATGCCTCTTCTTAAATTAAAAAGTGAAATAATAAATAAAGGAATAAAATATAAATATTTTTTTGAATCATTAGGTTTAGTAATGCCATAATACTTTACTCTCTTAAGCAATATAACCAAAACAATTAAGAAAATAGATAATATTGTATTAATAACAACTGACTGATAACTTGTAATTCCAAAGTTTTGTATTATATATGAATTAGTGGCAATATATAAAATAATTAATGCAATTGTAAATAGTGTTTCATGTTTTTTAAATACTTTTTCCATTTTATC
>JAZSKU010000015.1:0-22819 GCA_045535005.1 Bacilli bacterium | reverse complement strand
GATATAGAATACAATATAACAATGTCTCTTATGATAGATGGTAAAATAGATTATAATGAATATAAAACTATTAGCGATATGAACTATGAAGAAGCATTAAGAATATTATCACTTATTAATTTAGATAATATATCTATAATTAAAACAATTAAATAGAAACTTTTTTAAGTTTCTTTTTTATTTTATTTATTATATAATATATATGGTGAAAAGGGATGAATGATTTAGAATTCAAAACAGCTGAAGAGTTATATAACAGAGTATTACCTGCTTTATATTCAAAAACAAAAGAATTAAGAAGTTTAGGTTATAAATATGTAACTGAAAAAGATATATGGAATTACTTAGTAAATACTTCATGGAAAAAAAAGATAGATTTACAATTAAATGAACTTATAAGTGATATTCTATATTCAGATAATTATAGTATAAATGAATATGTTATGCAAAAACTTAATAGTTTAAAAAGAAGTAATGATATAAAAGATGATAATATACTTTAGGAGGAAATCATGAAAAAATTATTAAAACCAATATTAATTACATTAGTAGTATTAATCATTAGTGGGCTACTTGTAATACCAGCACTTAAAAATATAAGTTATGGTATAGATTTACAAGGTGGTTTTGAAATACTTTATAATATTGAACCATTAGAAGAAGGAGCTAAACTAACACAAGATGATTTAGATAATACTTATAAAGCAATAGTTAATAGAATAGATACATTAGGTGTATCAGAACCAGTTATTGCTTTCGAAGGAAGTAATTTAATTAGAATACAACTTCCAGGTGTTTCAAATGAAGATGAAGCAAGAGAAAGAATAAGTACAACAGCAGTATTATCATTTAGAGATACAGATGATAACTTACTTATGACAAGTGATGTATTAGGGCGTGGTGGTGCTACTGTAGAATATGATCAAAAGAACTTATCTTATGCAGTTAGATTAGATATTAAAGACTCTGCTAAGTTTTATGATGTAACAAGCGAAATCGCAGATAAATCTGAAGGAGATAATTTAATCGTAACATGGTTAGATTTTAATGAAGAAACAGATTCATATCAAGATTATTTTGAAAGCGATAATAAACACTGTGGAGATGGAAATATGAAGTGTATTTCAGCTGCTACAGTAAGTGAAGGAATAAGTGGTGGTAATGTAGTTATTACAGGTTCATTCACACAAGAAGATGCTAATATTTTAGCTGAATTAATTAATAGTGGTAGTCTTCCAACTAAATTAACAGAAGAAGCTACTCCAAGAAGCGTATCACCTTCATTTGGTAGCCAAACAATTACTAAAACAGGTATCGCTGGATTAATAGCATTCGCACTAATTTCATTATTAATAATTTGTAAATATAGATTAAGTGGACTTATAGGATCAATATGCTTATTTGCATATGCTTCACTAGTATTCGTAATCTTTAATGCAGTAGGTGGAGTATTAACACTTACAGGTATTGCTGCATTAGTACTTGGTATTGGTATGGCAGTAGACTCAATAATCGTATCAAACGAAAGAGTTAAAGATGAATTATCAAAAGGTAAAAAATTAATAGATGCATTTAATACTGGAAACAAAAGTAGTTTAGTAGCAATAATAGATGCTAACGTAACAACTCTAATCGCAGGTATAGTATTATATGTATTTGGTGAATCATCTGTAAAAGGATTCGCAACAATGTTAATAATTACTATATTTGTAACATTATTTACAACAATATTCTTATATAGAGTTATATTAAAATCATTTGTTAAATCAAAACATTTCAATCAATCATATAAATGGTTATTTGGAAACGTAAAAGAAAAGAAAGAAAGAAACTATGTTAAAATGGCAAAAGCACCATTAATACTTTCACTTGCAATAATAATTATAGGTAGTGCTTTTGCAATAGTAAGAGGATTTAATTTCGGAGTAGATTTCACAGGTGGAACAAATATTAACTTAACTGGAGAAGCAAAATTAAACTTTGAAGAAATAAAAGAAATAGTAAAAGAATATGATGTAAGAGACTATGATACTTATTTAAATAGTGATAAAGAAGGATATATCAAATTAAATGATATACTTACTGAAGAAGAAGAAATTCAAATTAAAGATGAATTATCTAAATTAAATATAGAAACTTCAGTTAACGAAATAAGTACATTAGTAACAAATAACTTAACTAAAAATGCTATAAAAGCATTATGTTATTCAATAATAGCTATAATTATTTATATAGCAATAAGATTTAATATTAATTATGCTATAAGTGGTATATTAATGCTTATACATGATGTATTAATAGTAATAGCATTATTCTCAATATTCCATATAAGCGTAGATTTTATTATAGTAGCAGCATTACTTACAATAGTAGGTTACTCAATTAATGATACTATAGTAGTATTTGATAGAATAAGAGAAAATAGAAGAAAATTATATAACAATAGAAAAAAATTAACAAACGATGAATTAACTAATTTAGTAAATATTTCATCTACTGAAACAATTAGTAGAAATATATGGACAAGTATTACAACAATAATTGCTGTAGTAGTCTTATTATGTGTTGGATTAAATGATATTTTAACATTTAATATAGCAATTCTAATTGGTCTTTTAGCAGGTAGTGTATCTTCATTATTAATAGGGCCAAGAGTATGGATGGTATTAGAAAGAAGAACAATGGATAAACCAGAAGAAGATGACGATGATGATGAAGTAGAAGAATTAAAAGTTAAGGGCATCAATTATTAAGGGGATGATTAATATAAAAAATTATAATTATGATGACTTAAGAAGTTTATTAAAAACTTACATGGCAAGTGAATATGTAGAGTTTATTGATAAATATTATGAGCAATCTAAAATAATATATGATGGGATGAAAAGAGAAACTGGAGAAGACTATATAATGCACCCAATTAATGTTGCATATATACTTGCTGAACTTAGAATGGATCCTGTTACAATAGGTTGTGCATTAATTCATGAAGCAATCACATTAAATAAAATGACTTATGAAGAAGTAGAAAGCATGTTTGGAACAGAATCTGCTGATATAGCATCTTCTATAACAAAAATAAGTACATTAAAACAAACATTTAGAATAAATAATCCAGAAAAATATAGAAGAATCATCGTAGGATTATCACAAAATCCAGCGACATTATTTATTAAATTCGCAGATAGATTACATAACTTAAGAACATTAAGAGTACATGATAAAGAACATCAAAAATATATAATTGATGAAACACAAAATATCTATATACCAATCGCACATAGACTTGGTATGAAAAAGATGAAAAGTGAAATGGAAGACTTATGTTTACAATATACAGCTACAGAAGAATACAACAAAGTATTAAATAAAATAAATGCTGATAAAAATGAGTTAGATCGTTCACTTGCTAAAATGAAATATGAGATGAAACAAATATTAGATGCTCATAACATTAAATATGAAATATTATCTCGTGTTAAATCAGTTAGAGGTATATATAATAAATTAGTTGCAGGAAAAAAATGGGAAGATATATATGATTTATTAGGGCTTAGAGTACTTTGTGAATCAGTAGAAGACTGTTATAGAGTAATAGGTTTAGTTCAATCAAAATATCAACCAGTACCAAATAGATTTAAAGATTATATAGCTAATCCAAAACCAAATCTATATCAAAGTTTACATACAACAGTATTCGGTGAAGATGAAAGAATATATGAAGTACAAGTTCGTACATATGAAATGGATGAAATTGCTGAAAAAGGTGTAGCATCTCACTGGAGTTATAAAGAAAAAACAGATGGTTCTGTTAAAAATAATATGGATAAAATTCTAGAACAATTTAGAGTTTTAGTAGAAGTAAATGATATAGAACAAAATATGGAATTCTTCGGAAATATAAAAGAAGAACTTAAAAGAACAGAAATATATGTATATACTCCAAAAGGAGATATTATAGAGTTACCATCAGGAGCAACACCAATAGACTTCGCATATAAAATTCATAGTGAAGTAGGTAATACAACAACAGGTGCTTTAGTAAATAAAAAGATGGTTAAACTAGACTATGAACTTAAAGATGGTGATATGGTAGAGTTAATAACTCAAAAAGGACATACTCCATCAAAAGGATGGTTAAAAATAGTAAAAACAGATTCTGCTAAAAGTAGAATTAAAGCATACTTCTATAAACAAGAAAGAGAAAAATACATTTCACTTGGTCGCGAAATGATGGTTAATGAATGTAAGAAAAAGAATGCTGATATTAATGATGTATTTACAGATGAAAATGTAGATAAATTATGTAACAGCTTAGGTCTTGATTCATTAGATGATATTTATTTCTCAATCTCAACACTTAAAGTATTACCATCATCTATTCTTAGTAGATTAGAAGTACATGAACCTAAGAAAAAAGTACTTACATTAAATAAAAAAACAACTAGTGGTGGAAATGGAATTATAATAGCAGGTTCTAATGATATTTTAAGTAGTTTAGCAACTTGTTGTAACCCAGTATATGGAGAAGATATAGTTGGATATATAACTAAAGGATATGGAGTTAAAATACACTCTAAAAACTGTCCAAATATAGATCCAAATAGTGAAAGAATAATAGAAGCAGCATGGGAAGAAAATATAGAAAATAGATATACAGCAAAACTAAAAGTATATATAGAAGATGTAAGCGATATATTATTAAAAATAATAACTATTTCTACTAAATCAGAAATAATAATAGACTCAATTAATTTAATAAATAGAAATAAAGAATTATTCTATGATATAAGTTGTAAAGTTAAAAACATAAGTAACTTACATCAATTCATAGATGAAATTAAATTAATAAGTAGTGTTAGAGAAGTAGAAAGGATATTTATTTAATGAAAGTAGTCGTACAAAGAAGTAAAGAAAGTAAAGTTACTATAAATAATAAAGTAAATGGAAGTATTACACATGGATACACACTTTTAGTAGGATTCACTCTTGGTGATAATACTGAAATAATAGATAAAATGATTAAAAAGATTCTAAATCTTAGAATCTTTGAAGATGAAAACGAAAAAATGAATTTAAGTATTCAAGATGTTAATGGACAAATACTAAGTATTAGTCAGTTTACTTTATATGCAGATGCAAAAAAAGGTAATCGTCCATCATTCATAGATGCATTAAATCCAACAGATGCTTCTAAACTATATGATATATTTAATGAAAAACTAAGTGAATTTATTCATGTAGAAACTGGTATTTTCGGGGCTGATATGAAAGTAGAAATATATAACGATGGGCCAGTAACTATTATTTTAGATAGTAAAGAATTATTCAAATAAAAAAGAGTTAAAATTAACTCTTTTTATTTTTTCTTTAATCTTCTTACATTATCTTCTTGTTTAACTAGTTTTAATGGCTCAGGAGGTAATGCAACAACAATATTATTGTTAGGAGCACTATTACTGAAAATCATTGAAACTGCTAAGATAGTAGCAAGAGTTTTCTTAGTTTCTTTTGTCATACCTTTCACCCTAATTTAATAATACTTACATTTATAAAAAAAGTCAATTTCGTTTGATATTTTCCTTTACATGAATTATAATAACAAGTATGGAAAGAAAAGATGTAAATTTAAATGATGTTAGCCCTATGATGAGGGAATACCTAAAAACAAAAAGTGAATATGAAGGTATAATTTTATTTTATAGATTAGGTGACTTCTATGAAATGTTTTTTGATGATGCTCTAACTGCTAGCCACGAACTTGAACTAACTCTAACAGGTAAACAATGTGGTCTTAAAGAAAGAGTTCCTATGTGTGGAATTCCTCATCATGCACTTAACGTTTATTTAGAAAAATTAATAGAAAAAGGATATAAAGTTGCTATATGTGAACAAGTAGAAGATCCGAAAACAACAAAAGGTATTGTTAAAAGAGAAGTAATACAAATTGTTAGTGCAGGAACTATTACAAGTACAGAAATAGTAAATGAAAAAGACTTTAATTATATCGCAAGTATAACAGATAATGATTATGTATATAGTTTATCTTATGCTGATCTTTTAAGTGGTAAAATATATACTACACATGTAAGTCATGATATGGATAAATTAATAAGTCATATAGTAAACTTAAATATAAAAGAAATAGTCGTATCAAATAACTTTGATCCTAAATTAATACATATTTTAAAAAGTAATTATAATATTTATATATCTTATTATGATAACTATGAATTATATAATGATCATCCAGTATTCAATAATATAAATGATGATAAATTAATTAAAAATACATCTTTAATTTTAAATTATCTAACTAATTCATTAAAACAAGATTTAAGTCATATACAAGAAGTAGAATTAATAGATTCAAGTATATTCTTAGAATTAGATAGAGAATGTATTAAAAACCTAGAATTAACTGAAACAATAAGAAATAAAGATAGACAAAATAGTTTATTAGGTTTCATGGATAAAACTAAAACAGCTATGGGAAGTAGATTACTTAAAAGTTTTATAATAAGTCCATCAATAGATATAACTGAAATTAAAAGAAGACATGATTTAACAGAAAAACTAATAAATGAATTCATGCTTAGAAGCGAACTTAAAAGTTTTCTTTATGAAATATATGATTTAGAAAGATTATGTGGTAAAATCGCATGTAATAATTTAAATGCTAGAGACTTAATACAATTAAAAACAAGTATAAAAGTATTACCAGATATAAATAATATATTAAATGAACTAAATGAAAGTCCACTTGAAACATTTGATGAAATATATAATATATTAGAGTCATCCATTAAAGAAGATGCACCTATAAGTATTAAAGAAGGTGGAATCATCAAAGATGGATATAATAGTGAAATAGATGAACTTAGAAGTATAAAAAATAATGGAAAAGACTTCATATCTAAATTCGAAGTAGAAGAAAAAGAAAGAACAGGTATTAAAGGATTAAAGATAGGTTATAACAAAGTATTTGGTTATTATATAGAAGTACCTAAAGGACAAATACCACTTGTTAAAGAAGAATTTAATTATGATAGAAAACAAACTATATCTAATTGTGAAAGATATATAACACCATTATTAAAAGAAAAAGAAAACTTAATATTAAATGCTGAAGAAAAATTAAATAGTTTAGAGTATGATGTATTTAATGAAATTAAAAATATAATTAAAAAATCTATAAATAAATTACAAAAAGTAAGTTCTAAAATAGCATATTATGATGTAATACAATCATTCTCAGAAGTAGCAGAAAATCATAATTTTATAAAACCAACTATTAATGAAGAAAATATAGTTGAAATAATAGGTGGTCGTCATCCAGTAGTAGAAAGTGTTATTGAAGGAGAATATATAGATAATGATATTATAATGAATAATAATACAGATATTCTAATCATCACAGGGCCTAATATGAGCGGTAAATCGACTTATATGAGAGAATTTGGTATAATAGCTATATTAAATCAAATTGGTTCTTATGTGCCTGCTAAAAAGTGTAATATACCTATATTTGATAGAATATTTACTCGTATAGGAGCAAGTGATGATTTAGTAGGTGGAGAAAGTACATTCATGGTAGAAATGAAAGAATCAGCAAGAGCCCTAAAAAATGCTACAAGAAATAGTTTGATTCTATTTGATGAACTAGGTCGTGGAACAAGTACATATGATGGTATGAGCTTAGCTGGATCAATAATAGAATATATAGCAAAAAAAATAAAATGCAAAACATTATTTTCAACACACTATCATGAACTTACAGATATGGAAACTAAATTTGATAATGTTAAAAATGTTCATGTATCAATAGACGAAAACAACGGTGAAGTAACATTTTTACATAAAGTAATGGAAGGTGCTGTAGATAAAAGTTATGGTATAAATGTAGCCAAATTAGCTTCATTACCAAATGATGTAATCAATAGAGCCAACGAATTACTAAATGAATTTGAAAGTAAAGAACCTAAACAAAAAGTAATAAAACAATATGAATTAAATTTAGATACTAATATTGATGAACTACGTGAATTTATTAAAACAATAAATCCACTTGAAGTAACACCAATAGAAGCAATAACTTTACTAGATCAAATCAAAAGAAAAAGTGAGGAATAAATATGCAAGAGAGTTTGCATGAAGAAAAACAAGTAGAAATTAAAGATGCTTTAAAAGAAACAAACAAAGTATTAAAAGAAAACAAACAAAGAAAAAAGAAATTAAAAAGATTTCATATGGGTTTAATTGAAACAAGAGCATTTTGTGATACTAAAGATACTATGACTAATGAAGAATTAGATTATTTAGTACGCATCGCAGATGGTGCTATCGCAACAATGAATCTAGATGAAAAACAATTAAAAAGATTAATAAAAGCTATCAAAAAACTAAAAACTATGGGTATAACTCATATAGATAGTGAAATATTAAATTTATTAAAATTAGTTACGGAAAAAGAAAATGTAGTAGAAGGACACTTTATAGAACAATATAGAGATAGATTCTTCGGATTTAGAAGAGTAGATACAACAAGTAATATTATAGATACACAATATAGATATGTTAAACTTATTGAAGAAAGCGAAGCTAAATTAAAACTAACACAAAAGTGAGGTAATTAATATGAATGTAGAAGAAGTAGGATACAATTTCGGAATGGCAAAACACATGAATAATCACGCCCTTCAAGAAATGTATAAAGCAAAAAAACTAATGCTTAAATTAAGAGTAAATACATTCTTTAATCCAACACTTTATGATGCTAATGAAATAATAAATGAATTAGATGAATACGCAAGTGAATGTATCGCAGAATTAAAATATGATAAATATGTAATAAAATTAATATGGAAAGTATTAAATCATGCAGTTAAAAAAGGCCATGATACATTTAGAGAAGACTTTATAGAATTGATAAAATTAATGTATCAAAAAGATAGAAATATCTTAGAAAGATACTGTGAACTTTATGAAACATCAATGTATTCCTTAAAAGGAATAAGTTACATGAGCGGTAAAAATATAAAAGATGAAAGAGAAACATATAATGAAAAGATAGACGCTCATTTATTAACTCTAGGTTTTATAGAAAAAAAAGAATCCTAATTATTTAGGATTTTTTCTGTGTTTTTAAAATTAACTTTAGCTATTTTATTTAATTCATCACGTCCATATTTAGATACAATAGTTTTACCAAGACTATCAACTTTATCACTAGCGCCTTTTAATATAGTAACTTTGTATTTATCACTTAATTTATCTATTTCTTGTAAGAATAAATATCTACTTATAACACTAGCTGCCGCAACACTTAAATGTTTACTTTCACCCTTAGTTAAGAAAGTAATCTTAGTAACCTTATCAGTAATATTCTCCTGCTTTAAATAACTAAAATAACTTCTAGGAGTAGTAAATTGATCTACTATAATTTTGTGATATGGAATATCCATATTAGATAATTCATATAAAACTTTATTATGAAGTATAGCTTTAATCTTATTCATATTAAAGCCTTTCTTAGTCCATTCATTATATTTAGTATTAGATAAAGTAAATGTTACATATGGAAGTTTCTTCATAATAATAGGAGCACATCTAAGGATCTTTTCATCAGTCATCTTCTTAGAATCCATTATCTTAAGTTCTTCAAGTAACTTTCTAGTATCTTTATTTACTAAAGTAGCAGTTACTATAATTGGACCAAAATAGTCACCAGTTCCAACTTCATCACTACCAATAGCATCATAATAGTAATACGTTTTATCATCTTCTTTATTTTCTTTAGATTTAATTTCTTCATCTATATTTCTATCGTTAAAGTGACTTTCTAAATCCATCCACATACTTGCTTCTATATCAGCGCCAATACCTTGAAACATAACTTTACCAGATTCATATAAAGTTATAACACAATCATATTGTTTAACTTGAAATACTGCATATGGAGGAGTCTTGTCACATCTCATATCATAATAATGATCCATTAACTTTTGTTTAATATTATCACTAGCTTTAAATACAATAGTTTTTTGTTTATTATCCATTAATATCACATCCGTGTTAATTATAACATAAAATAACTATTCTTGAAATATATTAAAAATTTATATATAATAACTTCCAAGTGATTAATATGAAAGAAAAACAAATAAAAATATTCTTATATAATTTAAATGATTTATTTGGTTCATTTGAAATAAATGAAGTAACAATAAGTCTACTTCAAAACTTCATGATAGATTCATTTAATGAAAATAATATACCATTTTTAGAATTGTTATTTGATATTAAAGAACTAGAAGATCCAAATGAATGCACTATAAGTTTTGAACCATATTTATTTGATAAATTAAATAAAGAAGTGCAAAGAACATATGACCTAAGAAAAATATTTGATGATGTACCATTAAATACTGCTAATATGATAGGGGTAGTAGCAATAGAATGTTATAGTTATATATATGATATGTTAAATAGAGAGTTTACAGATAACGGACCAGGTAGATACTTAACTCATTAAGTTTGTATTTACACTAAGGTCTTTTTTTATTGCATAAAAAAAACACTGATGTTAAAATGAAATTGAGGTAATATTAATGTTAGAATAGATTTTTTTAACATGATATTGTCATGTTATTTTTTATGTATTAGGAGGACTTATGAAAAGAGCAAAAATACTTGTTATGGAAGGTACAGATGGTTCTGGAAAAGAAACACAAAGTAAACGTTTAGAAGAATATTTAAAATCTATTGGTTTAAAAGTAAAAACATATTCATTTCCAGTATATAATTCAGCTACTGGTAAAATAGTTGGAGGGTCATACTTAGGAAAACCAGAGATATGTGATAGTTTCTTTGAAGAAACAAGTGCTAATGTAGATCCACTTGTAAGTAGTTTATATTATGCAGCAGATAGAAGATATAATTTTCTAAGTGGTATAGAAAGTGAAATATATCAAAATGATATAATAATATTAGATAGATATACTACAAGTAATATGGGTCATCAAGCAGGTAAAGCTAAAACAGAAGAAGAATTTAATAAAATACTACACTTTATTGAAACACTAGAATTTGATTTATGTGAGTTACCAAGACCAGACTTCGTATTATTCTTACATATGCCATTTGAAGCATCAAAAGAACTTAGAAAATCAAGAGTAGCCGGAGATGGTAATGAAAACAATGAAGAACACTTAAGAAACGCTGAAAAAACATATGTTAACTTAGCAAAAAGATATAATTGGTTTTATATCAACTGTTTAAAAACTCCAGAGTATCAAGGATTAGAAAGTATAAAATCAATTGAAGAAATAAGTGAAGAAGTAATTTCAGCAGTAAATAGTTCTCTTAAAGAAGAAAATGCTAATATATTAAAAATGACAAGATTTTAAGAAAGGGTGATGTAATATGTCTAGATGGGATAAAGAATACTTGAAACTATGTAAAAAAATATTAGAAGAAGGAGTAGAAGTAGAAAATAGAACAGGAACTAATACAATAAAGATTCCTCTATATCATTTAGAATTTGATCTTGAAAAAGAGTTTCCTTTTTTAACAACAAAACAATTATTTCATAGACAAGCTATTTTAGAAATGCTTTGGATATATCAAGTACAAAGTAATGATGTAAGATGGCTTCAAGAAAGAAATGTTCACATATGGGATGAATGGGAAATAGCTGAAGATGGTAAATGGAGAGCTACTCAAATGATGCCAGATGGAAATGGAAACTTAGTAAAGAAAGAAATAGAAAAAGAATTTGGTAAAGAATGGGCTCATACAATAGGTACAGCATATGGATGGATTGTAAGAGAATACGGTCAAATGGATAAATTAATAGATAGTTTAAAAAATAATCCAAGAGATAGAAGAATGTTAATAAGTTTATGGCAAAATAAACATTTAGATACAGCGGTTTTACCATCATGCGTATGGTCTTCAGAATGGGATGTTACAGATGGATATTTAAATGCATATGTTCATCAAAGAAGTTGTGATGTACCATTAGGTCTTCCATTTAATGTAACACAATATTCAGTACTTTTATACTTACTTGCACACGTAACTGGACTTAAACCAGGACACTTATATTATAGTATTAAAGATGCACATATTTATGTTAATCAAGTAGAAGGAATAGAAGAACAAATAAGAAGAGGAGAAGAACTAGAAGATTTACCAGCACCAGAATTATGGATTAATCCAGATGTAAAAGATTTCTATGAATTTGATAACAGTAGTGAATTAAAAGATATAAAAGTTTTAAATTATAAACATCATGGAAAAATATCATTTCCAATAAGTCAGTAGGTGAAATATGAGTTATACAATAATCGCCGCAATAGGAAAAAATAACGAACTTGGAGTAGACAATCATTTAATATGGAGTCTACCACAAGACTTAAAATTCTTTAAAGAACAAACAACAGGAAGAACAATAATAATGGGAAGAAAAACATTTGAGTCACTTCCAAGAATGTTACCAAATCGTCATCATATCGTACTTAGTAAATCATCTACATTTCCAAGTGAAGTAGAAGTATTTAGAAGTATAGAAGATTTATTAGATAAATATAAAGATACAGAAGATGAAATGTTCATAATAGGTGGCGCTTCACTTTATAAAGAATTTTTGAGTATAGCAGATAAAATGCTACTTACAGAAGTAGATGCAGAATACAAAGAAGCTGATGCTTACTTCCCATCATTTAATAAAGATGAATGGACACAAGAACTAATAAAAGAAAATAGTGATAACGGTATTTCATATAAACATGTATTATATAAAAGAAAATAATTTGTTTTTTTTAAATAATATTGTATAATGATAATAGGTGAATAATATGAAAAGTAGTTTTAAGAAAAAGTATAATAAAGATTTTTTAGTTTTATCAATAATAACAACAATATTATTAGTTATATCAATAATAATGACAATAGTTATTAGAAATGATTTCTATACTCCATCAAGAGAAAATAGATATTTAGATTATGGATTGAAACCAGAAGCAGCTAATACACCAGTATGGTTTGATATAACAAGAGAAACATATCACTTAAAAGATAATTATTATTTAGTAAGAGATGATGTTAATATATTTATTGTTAAATTATCAGAAAGTGAAAACAAAAGAATCAAATCAAATAATTTCAAAGAAAATAAAACATATAGAGTATATGGATATACTAAAGATGTAACAGATTCATTAGTAGATAAAGCTATAGTAGAAATAAATGGTTTATTTGAAGAAGAAATCTTAAATAAAGCAAATTACTTTGATTACATGGGATTCTATTATGTAGATCAACATAATGTATATTTAATACAAGTAGTACTTGCTGTTGCTATGGGAATATTATTAATATTTAGTAGTACATTTATAATATTATATTTTCAAACAAGAAAATAAGAGGAAACTTAATTCCTCTTTTTTATTTATTACAACAATTACTTACTGGCTGATTAGAATTATTAATAAATCCAGCACCAAAAATAATTACTAAAAGAATAAATAATACAAGTATTATAGCAGCGCCATAACCATAGTTATTCCCAACATATGGATAATTATTATACATCATAGAGTTACCATTTGTATAACCACCATTATAACCATAATAATACATAATATACCTCCTAACTTATCTATATTATTTTATGGAATAAATGTATTTCTTGACACTACTAAAATAACTAATAATTTACAATAAATAATATTTTTTATATAATATTAATGAGAATATGAAAAAGAGAGTAGGAATAAGAACATTAGCATATACAAATAAACCATTGCTTATATTAAGCATATTTTTTGTAGTGGTAGGACTTTTCGCAATACTAAGTGCAAGTTCAATAACTTCAGAATTAAGATATGGTACAGGTACACCTTATTTCTTCTTTATAAGACAATTAATATTTTTAGGAATAGGAACATTTGCATCACTCTTTATAGTAACATCGATAGAAACAAAACATTATCCGATACTATCAACAATAGCAGCTATCGTATTTACAGTAGTTCTTTTCTTTACAATAATAATAAATAGTACAATAGATACAAGTGTAAGTACAGTTACACTTTCACTTGGAAGTATAACATTCCAACCAGCAGAACTCTTAAAAGTATTTTATGTTATGGTGATTGGTTGTTGGTTATCAAGATTTAAAGATCATAAACGATACTATGTAGCATATTTAATAGTAGGATTCTTATGCTTTGCAGCAACAATGACAGTAGCCTTAGGTGGAGATGTTGGTTCTGCAATTATAATGGGTGTACTTTATGCTCTTACATTTATGATAATTCCAACTAAAGATAAATGGGCAAATAGATTAAAAATAATATTTACAGTAGGATTAGTATTTTGTTTCCTATTATTAAAATTCGGATACATAGTAATACCAGATAATATATTAAAAAGTGATTACAGATTAAATAGATTTATATATCAGTCTCCATGCGATAGATATGAATCAAATTCAGGATACCAAGTATGTAATGGATTCATTGCAATAAATAATGGTGGAATAAAAGGAGAAGGGTTAGGAGCATCTACTCAAAAATACTTATACTTACCAGAAAGTCATACAGACTTTATATTTCCAATTATAGTAGAAGAAACAGGAATTATATTTGGATCATTACTAATAATTGGATTTATGGCAGTAGCATTCCTTATATTTAAAGTAGCTGTTAACTCATATACACTACAAAATTCAGTTATTTGTTATGGAATAGGTATATATTTTTTACTACATGTATTTGTTAATTTAGGTGGTGTTTTAGGTGTTATACCACTTACTGGAGTACCACTTCCATTCTTAAGTTATGGTGGTACATATTGCGTAACATTATTATGTTCACTTGCAGTAGTACAAAGAATAAATGTAGAAAATGAAATAACAAAAAGAAATAATAGAATTAAAGCAAGTAAGTAACTTGCTTTTTAAATTGAAATAAATATAAATTTATGTTATAATAAAGGGCGTTTTAGCAAAGGGGAATTTATATGTCATATAATTTTGGAGACATAGTTTGGGCAAGAATGCCATTTTCAAATGAAACAATTAGACAAATAGAAGAGTCACATAGAGTAAGACCATATCTTCTTTTAGCACAAAAAAAAGAAGAAGGTTTCTATGCTTTTCCAATGACTTCACAAGTATTAAATAGAGATTTAGAAAATAATATCGTAACACTGTCTTCACCTAAAAATAAAAAAGGTCGTCATTCAATTATAAAAATACAAGAGTGTTACTTTTTACCAATGTTTAATATTATAGAGTCTCACTCAAAACTATCAAAAGATAAAAAGAATGAAATGTTTAAAAAACTAAAAAGAAATCTTTCATTCCAACATTATCCACATGAAGTATTTAAACTTATTAGTGAATCAAAAGTAGAATTCACACCATTTGATGTAGTAGAACATAACACAAACTTCTATATGATAAATAGTGTTAATGAATATACAGAAAAAGCAATATGTACAAGAATATATAGATATCCTAAAAATGGTACATATAGAATTACTTTAGACGGACAATACTTCTTTATAGATTTTAGTGATGTAACACAACTAGATGTAGAAAAAATGAATTATCATACATCATTTAAATCAATATCAAATAGTAACTTACTATATCAAAATAGTGTAGTAATGGAAGATAAAGATATTACAAAAATAGATAATCTAGAAATGGGAACTATACTTTATTATCATGAAAATGGTGTTAACTATAGAATGATATTATTAGAAAAAAATAATGGATTTATTACTGTTATATATGGAGATGAAAATAAAAGATTTAGAGACTTTACTTTAAAAACAATAAGTTCTACATTAGATTTTAAATATACAGTAGATGCTACATTAAGTAAAGAAAGACTAAATTTATATAAAAATATGTTTATATTCGATACACCACAAGTTAAAACATTAAAATAAAACTAGACAAAGAAATAAAAATATGTTATTATTAATACGCTTAATCCGATGCATCAAATTATGTATGATTAAATGAAGCGCAAAAAGGAGGGTACGAAAGATGAATCTAATTGATAAAATCAATAAGAAACAAATTAATCCTAACGTTCCTGCATTCCAAGTTGGAGATACAGTAAGAGTAGACGTTAAGATTAAAGAAGGAAAAAGAGAAAGAATTCAAGCTTACGAAGGAATTGTAACTGCTCGTAAAGGTTCAAGTGTATCAGAAACTTTTACAGTTAGAAAGAAAAGTGGAAGCGTAGGAATCAACAGAGTATTCCCAGTTCATAGTCCACTAATCGATAAGATTACAGTTGTTAAGAAAGGTAAAGTTAGAAGAGCAAAACTTAACTTCTTAAAAGATCTTCAAGGAAGTTATAGAATCAAAGAAAGAAATTAGGTTGTACAAACCTAATTTTTTATTAAAGGAGAAAATATGATTAAATTTTTAAAAGAAATAAAAGATTATATTATTATAATATTAGTAGTAGTATTAGTAAGAACATTTATTGTAACTCCAGCAGTAGTATCAGGTGATAGTATGGATAATACATTAAATGATGGACATATAGTATTTATAAATAAATTTAAGTATATTTTTAGCGATGTAAAAAGATTCGATATAGTAGTTTTAAATAACGAAGAAGATAACGATAAAATAATAAAAAGAGTAATCGCACTTCCTAATGAAAAAGTAGAGTATAAAGATAATAAACTATATATAAATGATAAAGAAGTTAAATGTGATTTTGAATTAACAGAAGACTTTATATATGAAACTAAAGAAGATGAATACTTCGTTTTAGGAGATAATAGAGACGTTTCAAAAGATAGTAGAATGCTTGGTAACTTTAAAAAAGAAGATATAGTAGGTAAAGTAAGTTTAAGAATATATCCAGTAGATAAAATGGGCTCAGTAAAATAAATAAAAAAATGCTTTTATGTTTTAAAATAAAATGATATAATGGTAATGTAAAATATAAGATATGAGGGATTACCATGGATAAAGTAAATATAAATGCATTAATATCCTTATTAAAAGAATATCATATTCAAAATAAATATGCAGATAGAGAATTCTATACTAGAGCATATGATATATTAAGAGTAGGATTAGATGGATATATAGATGGATTAATAGTAATAGAGCCACATCAAATAAAAGAACCAGAATATAAAAAATATACAGATGGATTTCAAGGAATGTTTGCTCAAGCATTATATGATAAGGTTGATAAAAAACTTGTTATAAATCAAAGAAACACAGCTTATGGAAAAGAAATGGAAATAAGAAGTGCTTCTTATGAAGGTGATAATCATGTGTCATTCTATAATATCTTAATATTACAAACATTATTACACGAAATAGAACATATAAGACAGATGAAAAAAGAAAAAGAAGGACAAGGTTTAGAAGCAGATTTATTAAGATTAGCAAGTACTGCTACAAAACCACAAACAACTCTTTCATATGATTATAGTATTTTAGAAAGACTTGCTGAAATAAAATCACTTCAAGCTTGTTCAGTTTTATATAGTAAAGCAGATATAAATGATCCTGCGATACATAGTTATTTAGCCGCATCACTTTCAGATAAATATAAAAAAGGATATGGTTATGTAACAGAAGAAGGATACATTGCTACAAAAGATAGTGGAGTATTCACATCCCCAACAGAATTATATATGAGACTTAGAGGATGTAATATGGATGAATTTAATAGAATAAATCAAACAGCGACATGGAATGAAAGAGTAATGTATGGTATGCCACTTACATTAGAACAATATATAACAATGTTTGGAACAGATGCATTAGAAAATGCACATAGTTTATAAAGGAGATAAGTTATGAGTAAAAAAATAGTAGTTTTAATTACATTAGTATTAGTAGTAGGTTTTGGATTAATATGGTATTTCTTTATAAATGAAGGAAATGAAGATGATAACACTATCCCAGGAGACTATATCGGAATATTTAATGGTGGTGAAGGAGAAACAACATATTCAACATATGTATATCTATTAGATTCAGATACTAAAGGATTTCGTTATATAAATGTTACTAATACAACAAAAGATAAAAAAACAACACAACAAGTAACTAAAAAAGGAAATGTAGAATTAGCTGAAGAAATATTCTATGTAGCTACTTTAAATAATGCATATGATTATTCAATATTAAATGGTATAGATGAACCATTTGAAAAAGAAGTATTATCAGAAATATTAATAGAATTATAAAAAGATGTAAAAAACATCTTTTTTTATTGTATAATAAAATTAGGTGAATATATGAAAAAGAGAAACATAGTTTTAATAATATTATTAAATGTAACAATAATTATAATCGCACTTCTATTTATAAATAAAAAATATAACGAAATACCTCTAGATTATATTGCAATAATAAATGGTGGATGTTGTGAAGTTACATATTCAACATATGTATATGAAGAAGATGGTTATTATAAATATATAAATACAATAAATCATACAGAGTCATGGGGAAGCCCAAACTGGATAGTAAAAGTAACTAAAAAAGGTAAAACTTCTTCAATAGATGAATTATACGAAGTAGCAAAGAAAAATAATTCAAACGGTTATGTTACTTCAAATGGACAAATATATACACTTGAAGAATATAAAAAAATATTAGAAGAAGAAAAATAATAAATTAAAAGAGTTAAAATAACTCTTTTTTGTTTGAAAAAATTAACTTGAAAAATTTTTCGGGGGGGGGGTATACTATTAATAGATTAAGATAAGGAGTGAACAATATTATGGATAAAAAAGGGTTTACATTAGTTGAGTTACTTGCTGTTATAGCAATACTTGCAATATTAGTTATTATTGCGATGCCAAATGTATTACAAATGTTTAATAAAGCAAAACAAGATGCATTTGAAACAGAAGTTAAAGCTCATGTAAAAGCTGTAAGTAATCAATTTATTACTACAGGTAAATTAGTTTATAGTAATGTGGTAGATGGAGCAGCAAAACTACCAATGGATGGTGAAGAGTTAGACTATTATATTGAACTAGATACAAAAGGAAATATAAAAGAACTTAATGTAACAAATGGTGACTATAAAATTGAGGCAACTGGTACAAGTCAAAATCCAATTAAAGTTGAACAAATAGGAGATACAATTAAATCGGATATTGCAGAAAGTGGAGAAGAGTTTGCTATGGGTAGTGATGGAAGTATTACAAACGGAAAAAACAATTTTTACAATAAAAAATTTATTGTAGTAGGTGGTGATGTTTATTTTAAAATATCTGAAGATAATAAATTTTCATATTACGATTCAAGCAATAATAATTTATTATTATCATCTAATGTTTCAATTAATGAAAATATTCTAACTATAAGTAATATAGGAGAATATAGTGGAAAGTATAAATTATCTAGTGATGGACATCGTGTACTTGTTAAATCAGTATCTAATTTACCAGAAAATTATATTTTAGCAATAGAAGAAGGGTATTGTTCTCATGGATTATATAATGAAGATGATAGAATTTTTCATGACATAAAAATAGTAAATAATTATCCTGAGTTTTATTGTGGAACATGTGGTAAAAAAATGAATAATATAGAATACGAAATAATAGATGGTGTACTTTATACTTATAATATGTATGTAGGTAATGGATGGGAATTAAATGATATTGAAACGTACAATATTAATGCATATGCTGCATTAATTTGGGATAAAAGTTTAGAAGAAGTTCATATAAGATCAGCAATAAATGGAAAACCAGTAAAACTACTATCAGGTTATCAAAGATGGACAGATGATTCTGACTTAAATGCTAAAACATTAATATTAGATATGTATACTAAAGCAGAATGGATTGAACATGATAATTATATGAAAATGTATGCTGATTCACAAAATAGAGAATATTTATTAAAGTTAGAAAAAGTAGTATGTAAAGATGGAACAATTAATTATTAAAGAGTTTATAAAATAACTCTTTTTTTGTTTGAAAAAATCCACTTGAAAAAAATTCGGGGGGGGTATACTATTAATAGATTAAGATAGGAGTGAACGATATTATGAATAAAAAAGGATTTACATTAGTAGAACTTTTAGCTGTTATAGCTATACTTGCAATATTAGTTATTATTGCAATGCCTAATGTTTTAGAAATGTTTAACAAAGCAAAACAAGATGCGTTTGAAACAGAAGTGAAAACTCATGTTAAAGCAGTAAGTAATCAGTTTATTACAACAGGTAAATTAGTTTATAGTAATGTAGTTGATGGAGCAGCAAAACTACCGATGGATGGAGAAGAACTAGATTACTATATTGAATTAGATAGTCAGGGTAATATTAAAGAACTTAATGTAACAAATGGAGATTATAAAATAGAAGCAACGGGTACAAGTCAAAATCCAATTAAAGTAGAACAAATAGGAGATACTATTAAATCAGAAACTGCTGAAAGTGGCGAAGAGTTTGCTATGAATAGTAATGGTGATATAACAGGTGGAAGTTCTAATAATGGCGGAACTAATGACAATAATTTAGTATATAATGCCTTCTATACAGATTATAATGGCAACTATGCAGTAAAATTAGGTAAAAATGGTACTATGCAATATTCTACTAATGGTAATGATTTATTTGATGGTACATATACATATGAAAATGGTGTTATTAATGCGATTGGTATGGAATTTAAAGTTTCATGTAATGGTAAATGTTTAGATTATTATGAAAATGGAGAACTTGTTATCGAATTAAAAATATATAATTGGCTTTTTGTAACAACTACAAGTGTAGTTACAGAATATAATAATACTGATTATAAATATCCTGATGGTATGACATGGAATGAGTTTGTTGTAAGTAAATATAACAACAATACAGATTTTAAAATTATAAATGGTTTAGTATATTCTAGAACTAATGTTTTTACAGATTATTTAAAATTAAAATATTCAAATGGAAAAGAAGTAAAATCTTCTGATACTATTATTTCATCTGATTATGAAACTTATAATAATTAAGATATTCTTACTATAGAATATCTTTTTTATGTTATAATATTTTTGTATTAAGGAGGTAATATGAACGAAATTAAATGTCCTAAATGTGGTACTGTTTTTCAAATAGATGAAAGTGATTATGAAAGTATATTAAAACAAATTAAAGATCATGAATTTAATAAAGAACTTTCACTTAGAGAAGAAGAATTTAAGAAAGATAAAGATGCTTCATTAAAATTATTAGAAGCTAAAAAAGAAAATGATTATAAAGAAATATTAAATAAAAAAGAATTAGAAATTAGTGAATTAAAAAGTAAGTTAGAATTAAATGAATCTAAAAAGGAATTTGAAATACAAAAAGCTATAACTGAAAAAGATAAAAAAATAGATTCTTTAAGTAGTGAACTTGAAATTAAATTAAGAGAACATGTACTTAAAGAAAATACTCTTAAAGAACAATATGAAAATAAACTTAAAGATAAAGATGAACAAATAGCATATTATAAAGATTTTAAAGCTAAACAATCTACTAAAATGATAGGAGAAAGCCTAGAACAACATTGTTCTAATGAATTTAATAGATTAAGACCTTTATTTGTTAATGCTACATTTGAAAAAGATAATGACGCTAAAACTGGTTCTAAAGGTGATTTTATATTTAAAGATTATGATGAAGATAAAAATGAAATAGTATCTATTATGTTTGAAATGAAAAATGAAGCAGATATGACAGCTACTAAACATAAGAATGAAGATTTCTTAAAAGAACTTGATAAAGATAGAAAAGAAAAGAATTGTGAATATGCTGTATTAGTATCATTACTTGAAATAGATAATGATTATTATAATGATGGTATAGTAGATGTATCACACTTATATGATAAGATGTATGTAATACGTCCTCAATTTTTTATACCATTAATTACTTTAATAAGAAATTTATCTAGAAAGTCTCTTGATTATAGAAAAGAGTTAGAACTTGTTAAAAATCAAAATATTGATATTACTAATTTTGAAGAAAATATGTTAAAATTCAAAGAGAGTTTTGGAAGAAATTATCGTTTAGCAAGTGATAGATTTAAAAAGGCAATTGAAGAAATTGATAAAACTATTGATCACTTACAAAAGACAAAAGAGCATCTACTTAAAACAGATGATAACTTAAGAATAGCTAATAATAAAGCAGAAGATTTATCTATTAAGAAATTAACTAGAGGAAATGAAACAATGACTAAGTTATTTGAAGAATTAGAGACTTCTGAAGAAATAGAAGATATTGAATAATCTATAGGAGAAAAATATGAAAATATGTTTTGTATGTCATGGTAATATATGTAGAAGTCCAATGGCAGAATTTATACTTAAAGATAAATTGAGTAAGATAGGTAGAAATGATATAACAGTTGTTTCAAGAGGAACATCTTATGAAGAACAAGGAAATGATATGCATGATGGCTCTAAAGAAATGTTAAAGAGAAATAATATTCCATTTAATTTACATAGAGCTACTCGTGTTGAAATAGAAGATTATGATATATATGATTATTTTATATGTATGGATAATTTTAATATGAGAAATATATTAAATATAATTAATGAAGATCCTAAAAGAAAATTAGTTAAGTTAAATGAAATTGATGTTAAAGATCCATGGTATACAGGTAATTTTGAAGAAACATATAAAGAAATAAATGAAGGAATAGATTCATTTATAGAAAAATATCTATGAAAAAAATATATATTATAGGTTCTCCAAGTAGTGGTAAATCTTTTTTAGCTAAAAAGTTATCTTTAAAATATAATATTAAACAT
>JAZSKU010000018.1:0-2633 GCA_045535005.1 Bacilli bacterium | reverse complement strand
ATCAAATATCTTCCATTGATATACCATAATTATTGAAGCTTTATTAATTATCCATTTTTCATATATATAATTTTATATTTTTAAAATCATAATTGTAAATTCACAATCTTATAATTAATCGACATTTTTATCTAATTGGTACTTTTGACATACTAATAATTGTATCTTCTAAACTATACTCTTCCAATAATTTTTTTAATTCTTTTTGGCTTTGAGAACACATTGGACCTAACATAATTTCCGTTATTAAACCTGATCCCCAAATTTCTTTTAGAGATAATTCTTTATAGCTTCTAATACCATATTTAGAAATATAAAAATTAATATTATTAAGGTTATATGAATTAATCATTTTATTATAACTTTCTTTTAATTGCAAAAAAGCATTAGTTTTAAATTCTTGTTCAATAGTTTGAATCATATTTAAAATGTCTCTTGTAGAATTTTCTTCGAAATATAATCTAATTTCATCTTCATCAACAAATGATAAATTTTTGACTAAATTTCTTAACTTTAGATAAATCAGTGAAAGAAACCTGTATCCATCATCTTCAATAAACTTTACTTTCATCTCATCAGATAAATATTGATTATTAACTACATATTTTGAATACTCAATAATATATTCTTTTATGTTATCTCTTCTAGCAATATCGTCATATAAAACTTTGCCATTTGAAATTATGTTTCTTCCCAAAAAAATGTTATTCATTCTTTGAGCATATACTTCAAATGCACTTACATTAATACCTATACAGACACCTTTACAACCATCTGCATACCTATCCCAATGTGTTAAATTATCTTTTTTCTCAGACAAACATAAACCATAAACATCACATGGCTTAGTACACTTTTTCTTAAAGGAATCTTTATTATTCTCATAGCTATTTATAAATAACTTTAATATATTCCTATATGTCACATTTTTTTCAGTACTATATATAAACTTAACATCTTTTATAAACTTACTCCATTTATAAGATAATTCCCTTCTATCATTAGATGAAACTAAATTTGTTAATCTAAATGATTGATTTTTTATTATTCCAAGTAGTGCTTCTAAAGACGTATAATGATAATAAATTTCAGGCTTAATGTTTTCTATATTACTATAATATTTTAGTGTATTTTGTTCTTTCTTCATATATTCTTGTATAATATAAACGTATAATATAGTTTATAAGTTTATATTATATCCTTTCTTTAAATTTTTATATAAACATAATAAATTATGTTATAATCTAATCGTACTGTGGATTTGTTTCTGTATATGTACAGCCAAGACTGTTTTAGGAGACTCTCACCACAGTTTTTATTTTATTGTCAATAGTTAGTTAACACTTTGATGTTTTATAGGCAAGGATACATTGTAAAAACTTTGTGGTTCATACCCAGTACAACAAATTTATTAACAAGGAGGTACAATAGATGTACTTAATCGGAATTGACATTTCCAAATTTAAACATGACTGTTTCATCGCTACTGAAACCGGTCTTGTTATTGCAGAATCTTTTTCTTTTGATAATAATCAAGAAGGATTCAACAAATTTCTAAAGTTATTATTATCTTTAGATCAATCAGAAGAAATAAGAATTGGTCTTGAAGCCACAGGACATTATGGAACCAATTTAAAATTATTTCTTCATGAACACAATTTTTCATTTATGGAGTTTAACCCTATTCTAAGTGACCGATTCCGCCAAGTTTCTTCTCTTAGAAAAACTAAAAATGATAAAATTGATGCTAAATTAATTTCAAAAATGATTTTATCCTATGATTACAAGACCAACTCATCTATATCATATCACATTTTGAAATTAAAATCACTTACAAGGTTCAGAAAAAGATTAGTTAAAAATAGAACCATCTATAAAGAACGATTAATTAATATTTTAGATATTGTTTTTCCTGAATATTCTAAACATTTTACTCAAGTTTGGGGTAAAGTATCATTTTATATTCTTAAAAACTATCCCACTGTTAATAGTATAGCTAATATTAACATTGAAGAAGTTATGCCTATCATTAATTCTCTTTCCAAAGGTCATTATTCAATTGTTAAACTTATTAAATTAATTGAGACAGCTAAAGCTTCAATTGGTTTAAAAACTGATTCTCACGTTTTAGAAATGCGATTAACTATTAATCTAATTGAACAAATGGATAAGGCTATTGAACAAGTTGAAGATGAAATAACTCACATTATGAAACAATATGACTTTAAGACAGCCACAATTCCCGGTATTGGACTAATAAGTGCTGCTTCAATAGTTTCAGAATTTGAAAATTTTTCTAAATTCAGTAGTAGTAATCAATTATTATCTTTTGCGGGATTAGAACCTGCTATCTATGAATCAGGCACGCAAAAAACATACGGACATATAGTTAAACGTGGTTCTTCTTATTTAAGAGAAACCATCATGAATGTTACACCTTTCATTATGAATTATAATCCAATATTTTATCAATATTATCTTAAAAAGCGAAATGAAGGTAAATGTCATCGAGTAGCTTTGACTCATTTAGCAAAAAAACTTCTACGAGTAATTTATTTCCTAGAAATTAACAATATACCTTTTGATTCTTCAAAACTTAAATAATTTATATTGTAGCGAATAATAAATAATTA
>JAZSKU010000097.1:0-10016 GCA_045535005.1 Bacilli bacterium | reverse complement strand
ATAAAAATAAAATATACTAAAACAAAACAATAATAAAACACATAAATACTTATAGTATCTCTTCATATAAAAATATATGAAAAATAGGTATATAAATATACCTATCCAAATCTTCTCTTAAGAACCATATTATTTTCTACTACTCTATTTTTAATAATCTCACTACTTAAAAATTCATCTTCAGAAAGTCCTAAATAACTAATCATATCTTTAATAGAGGACTCTTTTCTTCTAGAAATTAAACTTAAAAAATCTTTTTCAAATCCTTTAAAATTATCACTATACATATCAGACATAACAAATCCAAAATAACTACCTAAAGAATACACAATGGCTTGATACATATCAATTTCAGATCCATCATCTAATATAACAGTAGCATCATAATCAACAGTAGAGTCTTCACTTGCATAAACAGTTTTAAACATCCCTTCAAAACTAGAATAAAAATCAAATCTTTCATTTAATAATATCGCATGAGCATCCCCATCTATTCTATTTTTCTTTAAATAATCGATAAACATAAGTTCAAAAAATATAGATGGAATTTCACCAAAATAATCAACATCAAATGGTATCTTTTTATTTTGAGGAAATAAGAATAATTCAGCGTCTATCGCATGACCAAGTTCATGAATAATCGTAGACATATTAGAGACATCAAGTATATCACTGCTTCCGATAATATAACCACTCTTAATACCAGTTATACCAAGAAAACCACCTAATTCATAATCAACTGAGTATCCAAGTTCAATTCTTCTTTCATCAAAATATTTTTTACATATTTTATAAAATGAGTCTCCAAACCTAGAATAAAAATCATATATCATTTCCTTAAATTCTTTTTCAGTAAATCTAACCTTTAAAGCATCAAAATATAAACATTCTTGAAAATTAGTTTCATCAAGAACATCATTAAAAGAAGATAACATTCTTATAAAGAAGTCTTCATTTTCTTCTAAAAAATACATATGTTGAGTCGCTAATTTTTTTCTATATAAACGAAGTCTCTTAGAGAAATCTCTTCCTCTTGGGATTTCAGGCTTACCATCTTCTGGTGATAAAGAATAAAGCATTTCATTAAGACAACTATAATAAGGACCAAGTTCACAATGTTTTCTAAAATTACATGTTGAGGTTAATATTCTTTCTAATCTATCTCTATCCTTAATAAGTAATTCTTTATCTATATGCATGATAATCCCCCTAACATTATTTTTATTATAACAAGCAAATAAAAAAAATCAAAGAATTCTTTGATTTTTTATTTAATTTTTAAATTTTATTCTAATGCACTACCACATTCACTACAGAATTTACCTGCTTGTTGTACATGACCACATTTTGGACAAGTAATTCCAGCAGTTTGAGCAACCTCTTGATTAGGAACAACACCAGCAAAAATAGTTCCAGGCATTGGTTGACTACCTGTAGGTTGAGCAGTTGGTTGTCCTTGAGGCATACCAGCAACAGTACCCATCATATTAGCACCAGCAGCTTGACCCATGCCCATTCCCATGAATCCCATCATAGCTCCACTAGGATTATTTGCAGCACCTTTCATTGCTTCAGCACTTGCAGCAGCCATAGTTCCAGCCATATTGTTGCTGTAAACTTGACCCATACGAGTAGTTCTTGCAACATCTGCATCCATTTCTTGAACAATCTTTCTACTTTCTTCACTAGCATTAATTCTTAAAGCAACATCTTCAACAATAATACCATATTTTTGATGCCATTCAGCGTCTAAAATTTGATTCATTTGATCAGTTACATCAGATTTATAACTTTGAATTCTATTAAATGATACATTATGAAGAGTCATAATATTAGAAATAGCTTCACTAACCTTTTGAGCAAATCTACTCTTTAACATATTTTGACCATTAGTCATAAAAATATCATCATAAGTTAATGTATCAAGTGGATTAGCACCAATAACATTATTAACTAAAACAACTGGATCATCTACTTTAATAGCATATTCACCATTATAAGTAATTTCTACACTACCATAAACTGGATCAAAAATAGTTTCAGGTTGAGTAGAACCAAAAGTATTACCAGGAATAGTTTTAATATTTACATAATAAACTCTTTGGTCTTTAGCTTCTTGACCACCATAAGTAATACGGCTACCAATAGTCTTAATAGTATTAATAAGTCCCTTTCCTAAACCTCCAGTAAAGATACTAGGTTCAGTACTTGTATCCCAAGTATAAGTACCTGCTTCAGCACTAAACTCAACAACTTTACCATTGTCAATAATCATCATTGCCATTCCTTGTGGTACAGCTATTGTACTACCATTAGAAATAACATTTGCAGAATAATTTTCATTACCTGCTCCATGATGAACAGTTCCTCTTTGAACAATTACATCATTTGCAACAGTTGGACAATCAACAAATTCCTTAAACTGATCGCCAATTCCAAATTTCGCAGCTTCAACTGCAGCTTTAATAAGTCCCATAACTTTCCTCCCTAAAAACGCTCAATATTATTTAAATACCACGTTCTCTTAACAAATTCTTTTACAAAAGAGCCACAATAAACACATTTCTTATTACCTAAATTCTTTATTGGTGCTCCACAATTAGGACAATTAAGTCCTAAACCAGTTTTACTCAAAACAGAATTAGATGAATCAATAATATATACAAATTCACACTTAAATCTATCTTGAACTTTTTTCGTTCTTGTTTCATCATCACCATAATAATATTCAACACTAGTATTGATATACATAGATACAATACCATCTTTATGTTCATAACTACTTATAGCACTCCTATGAAACTTTATAGAATCGAAATGAGCATTTTTATCCTTAGTATCATTAATATTACTATTAATCCATGAATTAACTTTATTACTTTCATATTCTTTAGATAATTCCTTTTTTTCAATAGCTTCTAAACAATTAATAATAGCATTCTCTGCCATACTTTTAATTTCATTAATATTTAATTCAGGAAAATCAGTTTTAATACGACTTAATAATAAAGGTTCCATACTTGAAATAGATTTAGGTGTTTCACTAGCTTCAATTTCACTTTTCTCTAACGCACTTTTAAAATCAGTTGTTCCAAAATACTTAAATAGAAAAGCAGAAAATCTTCTTTTAAAACCATAAATTATAGTAATAATAATTATTAATATAACAAGTATAATAATTAAGGCTATCAAAATAATTCTCCATTAACAATAATTATTTTATTACTTTTCAAATGCATCCCTCCATTAAAAAGTAATTCATACATCAATATAATACTAACAAATAAGTCTTACTTACCACTCCTATTCTTAATTAATTGTAACATATTTAAACAAATAAAAAAAGAATATGTAAACATATTCTTTACTTTTTATTAATTACTTCCTTACCACCCATATATGGTCTTAAAGCAACTGGAACATTAATACTTCCATCTTCATTTAAATTATTTTCTAAGAATGCTATTAATGCTCTAGTACTTGCAAGAACAGTATTATTAAGTGTATGTAAGTAATAAGTTCCTTTTTCACCTTTAGTACGAATACCAAGTCTTCTAGCTTGAGCATCTCCTAAAGTAGAACAAGAACCTACTTCAAAATACTTTTGTTGTCTTGGACTCCATGCTTCAACATCACAAGATTTAACTTTTAAGTCAGCAAGATCCCCACTACAACATTCAAGTGTTCTAACTGGAATATCTAAATTTCTAAATAATTCAACGGTATAATTCCACATCTTTTCATACCATTCCATAGAATCTTCAGGTTCACAAATAACAATCATTTCTTGTTTTTCAAATTGATGAACACGGTATATACCTCTTTCTTCAATTCCATGAGCCCCTACTTCTTTTCTAAAACATGGACTATAAGATGTCATAGTTATAGGTAACATATCTTGTTTAACTATTTGATCTTTAAATTTACCAATCATAGAGTGTTCACTAGTACCAATTAAGTATAAGTCTTCACCCTCTATTTTATACATCATAGCATCCATTTCAGCAAATGACATAACACCTGTAACAACATCACTTCTAATCATGAATGGAGGAATACAATATGTAAATCCTTTTTCAATCATAAAGTCACGTGCATAAGATAACATAGCAGAACAAAGTCTTGCAGCATCTCCCATTAAATAATAGAAACCATTACCACTTGTTCTACCAGATGATTCTTTATCAAGACCATTAATACTTTCAAGTATATCAGCATGATATGGAATCTCATAAGCAGGAACAACAGGTTCACCAAACTTTTGAAGTTCAACATTTTCAGAATCATCACGACCAATTGGTACAGATTCATCAATGATATTAGGAATAACCATCATTATTTCCTTAATCTTAACTTCAAGTTCTCCTTCTTTAGCTTCTAATGATTCAATTTCACTTTGGATTTCACTTACCTTAGCTTTAATCTCATTGGCTTCATCTATTTTCTTATCTCTCATAAGTTCACCAATAGAAGAACTAAGTTTATTTTTTTCGCTACGTAAGTTGTCACCTTTAGCTTTAGAATCTCTATATTCAATATCTAAATTATAAACTTCATCAACTAACGATAGCTTATCATCCTGGAATTTCTTCTTAATATTTTCTTTTACCATTTCCTTATTTTCACGAATAAGTTTAATGTCTATCATATAGTTTCACCTCTTCTTTAAAATATAATACCATTTTTTAAGAACAAAAAAAAGAGAAAATTAATTTTCTCTTTATACTTTTAAGAAATAAGTAACACTTATTTTATCATCTGGTTTAAACATCTTAATATTAATCTCATACATAGTACCACTACTTATAAGATAATTTTCATTAATTGCTTGAGCAAATGATATTTCTTTTTTAGTATATGCTCCACTAGCAGAAGTTATTTCAATTACTAATCTTCTTGATCTATCTATTTCACCACTTATTTGGAATACACCGTTAGTAGTTCTCTTAGTCTTCTCAGATATACTCTTAGAAACTTGAGTAAATATTTGAGATAAGTCTGTATTATCAGCAGAATAATAATGTTGTTCAGTAGTAGCAATTCCTTTTAATAAATTAGCAGCACTTGTTGTAGCATTAAATCCAATTGTATAAAACTCTACTCTTGGAATATTTGCTTTAATTCTATCTGCACTTCCTACATATGCAGTAGAACTAACATCACCTTCTGGTAAACCATCAGATAGTAATACAATTGAATTCCCATAATTTCTGTATTGACTTGCTAACTGATTAGCTAATTCTAACGATTTATCAAGAGTAACCGAATAAGGTGTTAAGCAACCACTTATCGCAGTTAACTTACCATTTAAATATGTATCTAGTTCAGCCTTATCTTGAGTACATTTATATAATATTGTTTCAGAATAAGAACAAGGCATTATAACAGCACAAACAGTATTATTTGGGTTTGCGTTTTCACCTAATAAAGATTCTGTAAAAATAGGTACTGCAGCTTTTAAAGCAGCAAGTCTTGGATTTCTCATACTACCTGAGTTATCAAGAGCTAAAATTACATTAGCACCATTTTCAGCAATTTCATTATAACTAACCTTTTTCTCAATTGGAGTTTTATGTTTATCAGCAGGTTTAGTATCAATTCCATCAATACTATAAACTACTAAATTTTCAATAACATCACCAGCATTACCAATAACTTTTACTTTAAATGTATATTCAATAGTTTGACCGCCATTAATAGTAAATTTAAGTCCCTCACTACTCATTAACTTATTAGCGTTGTTCGTTTGAGTAGATGTGTTACCTGCTCCAGTAAAAGTTATTTTATTATTTGAAATTTCACTACTTAATTCTTTTTCCTTTGCAACAACAACAGCAGGATATTCACCATTATTAGTAACTCTAACAATATATTCAATAATATCTCCATATTCAACTATTCCATCTGTTTGAACTATATTCTCTCTCGTTATTTTAGGGTTATCAAAAGTTAAATCTACAACAAAGTCAGGTTCAACAAATTGCCATGGATTAGCATAACTACCAAGACCAATAACATTAGTAGCACTTCTCACATACTCTGTTACCCTAGCACCTGTAATAAATTCAGTATTATTAGGTGTCTTCATAACATCATTTTCTAAATATTTATAATAGCTACCATCAGCAGTCATAGTCCAATAATATCTACCATTAATTAAATAAGTATGACCATTATGTTTAGATATATTAAACTCACTCTCGTTTAAGAATCCACCAACAGTAAAATTAGTTACATTAGTAAAACTACTACCATTGTACCCATAACTATTAAAATCATCTATATACCATTGATAATACGGATACTCAGTTATAAATCTACTTGGTATGGTTTTAGCTTCACTAAACTTAAAATATGATTTAGCATCTACCATACAAGGTATCATTAATAAAAACAAAATTAATAACTTCTTTATTTTCATATAATCACCTATTATAAATTATAACAAAAAATATACAAAAAAAAAACTAGATTACTCTAGTTTATTCATTTTTTAAGAAATATGTAACAGTTATTTTATCATCAGGATTAAACTTCGTAATATCAATTTCATACATAGTACCACTACTTATAAGATAATTTTGATTAATCGCTTGTGCAAATGATATTTCCATTCTATCTTTACTTCCATTACTGTGTTCTATTTCAAATGCAAGTTTTCTTGATCTATCAATTTCACCACTTATTTGGAATGCTCCACTTTCTGTTCTCTTATATTCTTCATTAATTTTACTAGATATATTTCTAAATATAGCTGCTATATCAGTTGTACCAGCAAGAGTAAAATATCCAGTAGTAACAGAAGTACCACTTGCATTATAATTTGAAGATATTTGTTTAAGTTTTGTGGCAGCAGAACTGCTTTCTGTCATAGAATAACCGATTGTATATACAAGCGTATTTTTATAATTTTTTATATTAGTTACATAACTTGAATAATTAGTTGAATTTGGAACACCATCTGATAAGAATATAACAAAATTTTGATTTTGTGGATATTTTTCACCTAAAATTTTAATTGCGACTAAACTATCTGATAAAGTTGTATCATATGGAGTACCACCACTAGCTGTTAAACCATTAATCTTAGTTAATAAGAAATCCGGTGTAACAGTTACATCACCATCTTGACATACATATTTTTTACTATTGTATTGATTTCTATTCATAGAAACAATACACATCTTATTATTATAATTTGCTGTATCACCAACAATCAAAGAATTTATAAATTCAACAGCAGCTGCTTTCATATTAGTCATTTTTGTACCAGACATAGAACCAGAGTCATCAAGCGCTAAAACAACATTAGCACCGGTATCTTTAACTTCTATATAACTAACTCGTTTTTCAATAGGCGTTTTATTCTTTTCATCAGGTTTAGTATCAATACCATCAACACTATATAAAACTAAATTCTCAATAACTTGACCAGCATTACCAATAACTTTAACTTTAAATGAATAAGTTTTAGTTTCACCAGAAGCAATATCAAATTCAAGTCCTTCACCCATTAATTTATTTGCCATATCAACTGTAGCAGTTGAATTTCCAGCATTATTAAGTGAAATTGTATATCCAAGTTCACTTTTTAATTCTACTTCTTTAGCATGAACAGTTGCAGTATAAGGACCATTGTTAGTTACCTTAACAATATATTCAATAATATCACCATATTCAACAATACCATCTGTTTGAACAACATTTTCTCTTGTAATTTTAGGTTGATCAAATACTATATCAACAAAGAATTTTCTTTCTTTAAATTCCCAAGGTACAGCATAAGTTCCAAGACCTACTACTTCACCAACACTATTAACATATTCAACAATTCTAGCGCCAGTTTGAAAACTTTCAACATTAGTTTGTGTAACATTAGTCGAATCTACATATTTAAAACATTTACCACCAGGTGTCATTGTCCAAAAACTTCTACCATTAAGTAAATAACTTCTACCATCTATTTTAGAAATATTTATTTCACTTTCATTTAAAAAAGCACCTTTTTTAAAATTAGCGTTTGCACTAAAATTAGTTCCATCAAATATATATTTTTCACTACTATCTATATACCAATGATAATTAGGAAACATAGTTATATATTTATCATCAACACTAACATTATCATTACAATTAAAATACGATCTAGCATTAACAAAAAATGGTACAAATAAAATTAATACAGTAAATATTACTTTTTTCATATCATCACCTATTATCACAATTATAACATTTGATTTTTTTTAAAGCAATAAAAAAGAGGATAACCTCTTTACATTTAATAACCTATTACAGTACCAAAAATAATTGCTAAAAGAATAAATAAAACTAATATCAAAAAGAATGTATTTCCATATCCATTATTACCACACATCATATATTCACCTCCTTTTTAAATAAAAGCACCAAGTATAATTACTAATAATATAAATAAAACTAAAGCAAACGCTGCACCTGAGATACTACTGTTTTTATTTTGACAACAATTACAATTCATAAAACACTCCTCCCTTTTATCTTTTCACTCTTATAGTATGTAATTTAGAATTATTTGTGTATTACAATTTTCTTGTATTTTAACTTACAATTAGCTATAATAATAACTGTTAGGAGGAAAACATGAAGAAAATATTTTTAGTGTTATTAAGTATCTTTCTTTTATCAGGATGTAAAGATGTAAAACTTAAAGATGGTGAAAATGCTGTCGTTACTTTTAAAGAAGGAGGAATTAGTTCAAACGAATTATATGATGTATTAAAAGAATCATATGGTGCTCAAAGTTTAATGAACTTAATAGATAAAAAATTACTTGATAGTAAATATGAAGTAACTCCTGAAGAAAGAGCTTATATTTCTGAACAAGTAAAAGAAGCTAAAGCAGCTGCTAAAGAAATGAATGCTGATTTTGACTTATATTTAAGTTATTATTATGGTGTTAATTCTCAAAAAGAATATGAAAATCAATTATCATTAACTTATAAAAGAAATTTATGGGTTGAAGATTATGCTGTTGAAAGTGTAACTGAAAAACAAATTGAAGAATATTATGATTCAAAAATTGTTGGTGATATGGAAGCTAGTCATATTTTAATAACTGTTGATGTTGAAGAAGATGCAACAGAAAAAGAAAAAAGCGATGCTGAAAAGAAAGCATCTGACAAAGCAAAAGATATAATTGCTAAACTAAAAAAAGGACAAAAATTTGAAGATTTAGCTAAAAAATATTCTGAAGATGAAAAAACAGCTGATAAAGGTGGTAGCCTTGGTAAAGTAAATAAAGATGATGTTAATGAATATGTATACGATGCTTTAGTAGATTTAAAAGTTGGTAAATATACAACTACTCCTGTTAAATCAACATATGGATATCATATTGTTATGAAAAAAGCACAAGATGAAAAACCAGAATTAACAGACGAATTAAAAGAAGAAATTAAAAATACTATAGCTAGTGAAATGGCTTTAGAACCATCATTTACATTTACTGCATTAAAAGCACTAAGAGAACAAAATGAAATGACTTTCGTAGATACAGGACTTGAAAAAGCATTCAACGAATTATTAGAAAGTTATCAAACTCAATATTAATATAAAAAATAAAAAGCACTAATAATTAGTGCTTTTTTAATTGTTAATTTTACTTAATACCTCTTCATAAGTATATCCTCTTCTTAAAAGATATCCTATTAATTTATTTTTATCATCTTTATATTTTTTATATGCTTTTTCATAATCTTTATCAATCGCATTACTTTCATAACTTATATTAGATAACTTATTATCAATCATATCTTTATCATAACCTAAATTATATAAATCATTCTTTAGTTTGTTAATAAACATATAATAACTTTTATTATTCATTAAATTCTTTTTCTTATTGATTAATTTATCTAACTTATTTAACCATATTTCATCATCAATAGTATTTAAGTACTCATCAATATATTCTTCATCCATATTTAATTCTAATAAATTTCTTTTAATCTCAAACGGACCATCAGTAGTTAAATTAA
>JAZSKU010000012.1:0-6748 GCA_045535005.1 Bacilli bacterium | reverse complement strand
ATTTTGTTATTAAAATCTATTATGTTCATATTTACCTCTTTTTAATAATATCACATTATGAATGATATTTGTATTTCTTTATGTTATAATTATTTTTGTAAGGTATGGTGAATTAAATGAATAAATTTAATATTGGTAGATTTATAATTGGTATTTTAGTTAGTGTCTTAGCAATTATAGCTATATTTACTGTATATGGTATTGGATATAATATGCTTAATGATACAGAGTATGCAAATTTTTTTGGATATTATGCTCATGAAGTTGATACTGATAATATGGCGCCTGATTATAAAATAAATGACTTAGTTATTTTAAAAGAAGATTATTCTTTTAATACTGATGATGTTGTTGTTTATAAATCTAAAACAACTTATAAAATTGGTAAGATTGTTGATTTAGCAGCTGGAGAATATAAGGTTACTGATAATGTTGAAAGTGTTCCTGAAGACTTTGTTGTAACTACTGATGGTATTGTTGGTAAAGTTGTTTTTAGACTTAGTGGTTTTGCTACTACATTTAATGTTTTATCTAGTCCTGTAACTGTTGTAATTTCTGCTATACTTGTATTTGCTTATTTCTTTTTAACAACAGGAGATAGAGACAAATGGCAATAGAAAGAGTTAAAGAATATTTTAAACAATATGGACTAGAAAAAAAGATAATAGAATTTGATGTATCGTCTGCTACTGTTAGTTTAGCAGCTAAAGCATTAAATACAGAAGAAGAAAGAATTGCTAAAAGTTTAGCATTTAAATTAGATGATGAATATATAATGGTTGTTATGGCAGGAGATGCCAAAGTTAATAATCATAAATTTAAAGAAACATTCCATAAAAAAGGATCAATGATTCCTTTTGAAGAAGTTGAATCTATAATAGGACATGCCGTTGGAGGTGTTTGTCCATTTGCTATAAATGATGGTGTTAAAGTATATTTAGATGAATCACTAAAAAGATTTGATACTGTTTTTCCAGCATGTGGAAGTCCTAATTCAGCAATTGAACTCAAAATAAAAGAGTTAGAAGTTTATTCTAACTACATTTCATGGGTTGATATAAGCACTTATTAGTGCTTTTTTATTTTATATTTTTTAATGGATGTTCTTTAGTTAAAGCAAGAACTTCTTTTTTACATTCTTTTAATACTTTATCATCATCACTATTTCTTAGTGCTTTAATAATAATATCAGTTACTTTAATAAAGTCTTTTTCATTAAATCCTCTTGTTGTCATAGCAGCAGTACCTATTCTTAAACCACTTGTTACATTTGGTTTTTCTTCATCAAATGGAATAGAATTTTTATTAACTGTTATACATATTTTATCAAGTATTTTTTCTGCATCTTTACCAGTAAGACCGAAACTCTTTTTAACATCTATAAGCATTAAATGGTTTTCTGTTTTACCTGTGATAACTTTAACATCATTTTTAATAAATTCTTTAGCCATAGCAGATGAATTTAATAATACATTTTTAATATATTTTTTAAATTCTCCAGTAGATGCTTCATAGAAACATTGTGCTTTAGCTGCGATAACATGCATTAATGGTCCACCTTGTATTCCAGGGAATACTACTTTATTAATTTTTTTGATGATTTCTTCATCGTTTGTTAAGATTAATCCACCTCTTGGACCTCTTAATGTTTTATGTGTAGTTGATGTTACTACATGTGCATATGGAACTGGTGAGTTATGATATCCAGTTGCGACTAATCCTGCGATATGAGCCATATCTACCATTAAATAAGCACCACATTTATCTGCGATTTCTCTAAACTTTTTGAAGTCTATTTCTCCACTATACGCACTACATCCAGCAATTATCATTTTTGGTTTTTCATTCATTGCTATTTCTTCAATAACATCATAATCTATTTCTTCTGTATCTTTATTTAATTCATAAGAAACTATTTCATAGTCAATACCACTAAAACTTACTTTACTACCATGAGTTAAGTGTCCTCCTTGAGATAAACTCATACCTAACACTTTATCTCCATGACTTAATAAAGCTCTGTAAACTGCCATATTAGCAGAACTACCACTATGTGGTTGTACATTAGCATATTTACTTTTAAATAACTTACAAGCATACTCTATAGCTTTGTTTTCAAATATATCAATATATTCGCATCCACCATAGTATCTTTTACCAGGATAACCTTCAGCATACTTATTAGTTAATATACTTCCTTGTAACTTTAATATAGCTTGTGATACATAATTTTCACTAGCTATTAATTCAATATTATTTTCTTGTCTTTTACGTTCTAAAACAAGAGCTTTTTTCAACTCCTTATCCATTACCTTCACCTCGTATTAATTATATCAAAAATAATAATATAATAATTAAATTTTATATATTATTTACATCTTTTTTAAATATTAAAAAAGCAGTTTATAACTGCTTATTTATTTCTGTCATTTCTACTGCATCTGGAACATCAATTTTAACTTCTTGTTCCTTCTTTTCATTATCATCTTCTTTAACAGTTGGAGTTTTATCATCTATATCTTCTGTTATAAATGTAGCTTGTTTTTTAACAGGTTGTACCACTGCTTCAAACTTAACTTCTTCATCAGGTATTATGAAAGACTCATTTGATTCTTGAGGTGCTTCAATAACAACATCATCAATGTTTTCATTAGTATCTTCTTCTTTTACTTCTCTTATTTCAACTTCTACATTGTTATAAGGATTTTCATCAGTATTTCTAAGAACATTATCTACTTCAATTGACTCAAGATTTGGATTATCAACAGTTGTTGGTATATTGTTTAAATTATTTTCCTCAACTGTTTTAGCTATACTCGGATCATAATCCGCATGTATAGGTTCAGAAGATGAATTCTTCTTCTTTTTTATAACTAAAAAAAATATTAATCCTACTACTAAAAGTGCTGCAACTACAGCAATAATTATATAAATTTTATTGTCCATAAAAAGCTCTATAAGATTACTCTTATATCCTCCTTTACTTTAACCTCTAATTAAAGTATACCACAATATTAATTAATTTAATATTTTTATTTTATTTTTAACATTTTTTTATTTATCTATGATATTATAATTTTAGGTGAATAATATGTTAAAAATAAAAGAACAAGGTATGTTAATAGTTGTTTCCGGACCATCTGGATGTGGTAAGAGTACACTAAATCATATGTTATTAAATAGTCGTAAAAATATAACTTTATCGATTTCTGATACTACAAGAAAAATCAGAGATGGAGAAACTGATAAAGTAGATTATAATTTTATAAGTGTTGAAGAATTTGAAGATAATATTAAAAATGACAAATATTTGGAATATGCTAAAGTACATAACAATTATTATGGTACTCCTATTGAAAATATCGATAAGTTATTAAAACAAGGTATTGATGTTATATTAGAAATTGATATTGAAGGTGCTAGAAAAGTTAATGAGAAAAGAAGTGATGCAGTATTTATATTCATTATGCCCCCTTCAATGGAAGTATTAAAATCAAGACTTATTGGTAGAAAAACTGAAACAAAAGAGCAAGTTGTAACAAGATTTAAAAATGCATATAAAGAGATTAATGAAGTATCTAAATATAATTATGTAATTGTTAACGATGAGTTAGATGAATCATTAATAAAAATGAACAGTATTATTAATTCAGAAAAATGTAGAGTTGATAGAATCGAAGAATTATATCTTGGTAACCAAGAAGAAATAATTCATGAAATATTAGTAGACATGGAAAAAGATAGTTAATTAATAACTATCTTTTTATTGTTTTGTTGCGTTTGCTGTAAACCATGTATAGAATTCGTTAGTCATACCTTGTGGTGTAGAACCAAAATCAACTATTCTATCAGTTTCTGACCATTCATCAGCTCCTGGGGCATTTCCATATATAAATGTATTATTATAATGTAATTGTCCCATTGTTTCATTTGGAAACTTTCTTACCATTCTATTATATGTATTTCCTTTTGCTGTAAAATTAATATATTGTACAATATCAGGATCTCCATATCCAACACCAGTACTTATACTTGCCTTAAATTTCCACACACCACTAACAGTTTTTTCATATACTTGTTTTGTAGCATTTGCATTTATCCAATCCAAGAATTCTTTTGATACTTCTTGATTAGTAGAACCAAAGTCTAACATTTTATAATTACTATCCATATACATACCACCAATATCTGGTTGACCAACTAATACAAAATTATTTGATGATGTATAATAATTTAAATCACTTGCAATTGTTATTTTATTATAATTAGTTCCATTTGATTTGAAATTAACCTCTTCCATAATTGATGGACTAGTGCCATTTACTGTTGCATTAAACAAATATTGACCACTTATATAATATTTTTGTACAGGTGGGTTATTTTGTTGGTTATTATTATTATTATTATTTGGAGTACTATCTCCTGTTATAGTTCCATCACCATTCATTGCGAATTCTTGACCACTTTCTGCTGTTTGTGATTTATATGTTTCACCTATTTGTTCTACAGTAACTGGATTTTGACTTGAACCTGTTGCTTCAATTTTAAATTCTCCGTTTGTCACATTTAATACTTTAATATTACCTTTTGTATCAAGTTCAATATAATAATCTAGCTTTTCCCCATCCATTGGAAGTTTTGCAGCTCCTGAAGCTACATTACTATAAACAAGTTGCCCTGTCATAATAAATTCATTTGTTACTGCTTTAACGTGTGTTCTAACTTCTGTTTCAAATGCATCTTGTTTTGCTTTGTTAAACATTTCAAGTACATTTGGCATAGCTATAATTACTAATATTGCAAGAATAGCGATAACCGCTAATAATTCAACTAATGTAAATCCATTCTTTTTCATTTTTATCTCTCCTATCTTTTTATTTCTGTTGTTTGTGAATCTAATTCTTCTACTAATGTATGACTTCTTGTTGTCCATCCACAATTTAACATACTTCTTATTGATTTTGGTGTAGTTCTTACTAAACCTAATTTTGAGTTATAGAAATACCATAATGGTTCTTCATCATTTAATATTTCAAAACATGTAACTAATTCTACATTATCATTTTCTTTATATGTCATATTAAATTCTTTATATGGTGACTCTAAAACTTCATAGAATACTTTGTTAATAAATTGTTTAGCTTCATGATAACCTTTAAAACTTGGTATTATTTGAGTTATTTGACTTAATTTATATTGTTGTATTTCACTTAATGTTTGTCCTTTATAATCTTTGGCATTTAATCTACTCTTTAAGTCTCTTAATTTTTTATCTGTGTATTCTCCATTTTTAATTAACCCGAGTTTTTTATCCATGTCTTCACAATCTCTTAACGGAAGAATATCACACTCACCTAAAGGATCTGTTGTATAACCAAATTCTTTTGTTTGACAACCACTTTGTATTAAATATAAATCTAGTGTTAAATCTAATATATATTTTTCTTTACCATCAATTGTTACTTCTACAGCTTCATGTTCAATATTATAAGTACCTCTTCCACTAGCTTTTCTTTGAATAATTTTAGATTCACAATTATCTATATTATTTAATACTAAATTTAGTAAATAAGATATTTGAATACATGTTTGATATCTACTTATATAATCTATAGAAAAATCTATTGGTTTAGTAGCAACTGCCTCATTATTAGCTATTCTATAATCATAACTAAATAACTCACCCATTTTAATGTATATCCATCTTACTTTTTCTAATGTAGTGGCATCTTCTGGAACTGTGAACAATAGTAAATTTAATGAACTTAATATATTTTCACCATCAAAGTTTGGTATATTGTGTTCCTCCATAGTATCACCATTTTAATTATAGCATAATTTTTTATCAAATAAAAAAGATACTTTCGTATCTTTTATTGTTGTGTTGCGTTTAATGTAAACCATTCATAGAATTCTTTTGATACTTCTTGATTATTTAAACCAAAATCAACTAATGAATCATTCGTATAATTAAACCAAGTCATATAAGTTAAATAAGATCCTCCACCACTACCTTTATTAGTCATATCTGCTACATTATATCCATAATAACTTGCTTGAACATATTCTCTTTCTGCATATCTAATTGATGACTCACTATCTACTGTTACTGTTCCACTTGGTAATGTTTTATGTACAAAGAATACTTCCATAAATATATAGTTTACTCCATTAGATGTGAAATTAACATATTCTTTCATATTTATATCTTGTGGGAATGTTAATGTTTCTTTTAATTTCCACTTTCCTTTTAATACATATTGTGGTGTTTGTGGATTGTTATTATTTCCAGATGAATTTCCCAATATGGCACCAGTTGTATCCATTGTAAATTCTTCTCCACTTGCAGCTACTTCTGTAGTTACTGTATCTCCTATTTGATCAGCTCTTATTGGATTACTTGCAGTTCCTGTTGTTTCGATTTTATATTCTCCATTAGTTACTCTTAATACAATAATATTACCTTTTGTATCAAGTTCAATATAATAATCTAAATCTTCTCCATCCATTTGTAATTTAGCAGCACCATCTACTTTATTACTATAAAATAATTGACCAGTAATAATAAATTCATTTGTTACTGCTTTAACATGTGATTGAACTTCTGTTTCAAATGCATCTTGTTTTGCTTTGTTAAACATTTCTAAAACATTTGGCATTGCGATAATCACCAAGATTGCAAGTATAGCTATAACAGCAAGTAATTCTACTAATGTAAAACCTTTTTTATTCATTAAATACCTCCTAT
>JAZSKU010000055.1:0-16695 GCA_045535005.1 Bacilli bacterium | reverse complement strand
ACTGGTAACTTAGATTTAAGTGATTGTCAAAATAGTTGTTATGAAGTTAAAAATGGTGTTCCAATAATTGCTGATGAATGTAATAGTTGGGATGATCATGATTCTAAAGGTTATGGATTTATTTATAGAAATGTTGATGTTGGTAACTTGTTCCCTAATGGACTTAGAGGAATTGGTACTAACTGGGATCAAGCATCTAGTGTAATTTCTCAAATTGAATCTACTGCTGATGCAATCTATGTTAATACAGATTATCTAGAATATAGATATGTATTATCTCCAACAGCTATTAATAGAATTAGAGAATATAACCAAACAGAAGATTCTAATGGTGGATATTTAAATACTACATTAAGCAATTGTGATATGGTAGATTTAAATACTGGCCTTAAAGGATTCTATAATTGTAAGAGTTCATTCTTAAATGATATAGCTCTTCCAAATAACCAATATGGAGTAGATCCTAAGAAAACAGATGGGGTAGCTACAGGAGGTGGAAATTAATGAAACATGCATTCTGGGCATACTTCCTAATTATAACTGGAATTGTGTTTATAGTTATTATGCTTTTAATACAAAGAATGTCTACAATAAATGAAGAAGATTTCTATTTAGGTAGAGAGGTAATGGAAGCTGCCATGATCGACGCTGTCGATTATGGCACTTACAGAACTTCTGGTAGATTAGTAATGTCTGAACAAAAATTTGTTGAAGTATTCCTTCGTAGATTTGCTGAAAGTGTTACTAATACAAAAACTTATGAAATTAGTTTCTATGATATTTATGAAGAGCCACCTAAGGCTACTGTAAAAATTAGAACTAATGCAGGAGCAACAAATATCGATGATGATTCATTTGATTTTAATCTAGATACTTTAATGACTGGTATTTTAGAAACAATATATGGTCAAGATGGTGACTCATCAAATGCTGCTCAAATGTCAAATGTTAAAAGATATATTATATGTACTGGAGCTAATGCATATTTATATAACACTGCTGTTAATGATTATGTTCAATATGATGTAACTCCAGGTACTATGGTTACTTTAAAATATGATATGAATACTTATACTGATGAAGCAGATGGAATTAATTCTATTTGTAATCATAATATTGATGGTCTTGGAAGTCCTACTGCTAATCAAAAATATTGTAAAGTTAACTATGGTGGTAGAATAGTTTATATTCAAAGAGGCGGACTTACAATAGATAATCCAAATTGTAATGTCGTTAAATTAAATTATAATAATAATGGTGGTAAAGGTTGTGATGGAACTAATAGCGATCCTGATCATGCTACTGCTAATAAAGGTTCTGACTGGGGAGAATTATGTGTACCTTCTAGATCATGTTATACATTTGCTGGATGGTTTACTGCTGCTAGTGGTGGAACTCAAATTAAACAAGGTGATGTAGCAAATACTACTCAAACTGCATATGCTCATTGGACTCCTGCACCATGTACTCTTACTTATAATAGTAATGGTGGTAATGCATGTAGTCCTAGTAGTGTTACTAAAAATGGTGGTCAAACTTGGGGTACTTTATGTACACCAACAAGAGCTAATCATACATTTGGTGGATGGTATACTTCTACATCAGGTGGATCTGAAGTAAGATCAAATACTGTAGTAGGAAGTAATCTAACTGTATTTGCTAAATGGACAAGAAATCAAGCTACTTTAACTTATAATAATAATGGTGGTTCTGGATGTTCTTCACTTACAAAAAATGCTGGAGAAACTTGGGGTACTTTATGTACACCAACAAGAACAGGATATACATTTAATGGGTGGTATACTTCTGCAAGTGGTGGAACTAGAGTAACTGGTTCTGAAACTGCTAGTAGTAATATAACTGTATATGCTCAATGGACAGGAAGTTGTTCTGAAAGTAATCCTAGTGGATGTACATTAATGCACTCTTGTCGTGTAGGTAACACATTTATTTATTCTAAAGCTGTTGATGGTTTTTCATCTACGGTTAATAATAACATAGAATTTTATGCTATAGGTGAACCTGTTAATGGTCGACAATATGTAATATTAAAAGATGCTAAAGTTTCTGCTCATGCATATTATGGTATTGATATTCCAACAATGGATAGAGGATGGATTGCTACTAACTGTATAAGAGCTGTTGGTACGTGTACACCGGAAGTTTGTCCAGGATAGGAGAGTAGAGAAATATGAAAAAGAAAATAATAATTATTAGTTCTATAGTAGTTGGAGTTATTCTAATTGGATTGCTTTTATTCTTCCTATTAAGAGATGGTGGAAATAATGGCGAACTTCCTAGTTCATTTGAATTAACTAATACTAAAGAAGAGCATGCTTGTAAGGATGATAATAATTGTCCTGTTGAAAGTAAATCTATTTTTGCTGATATTAGTTTTGAAACAAGTGATCCTAAATTAAAAAATGCTATAGATGATATAAATAAAGAAACTTGGAAATATCATAGTGATATGGTTAATTCAAATATGAATGATCCATTCTGTGCTGATACTAAAGATTTATTTAATTATAGTTATAGTGTAGTAAATAGATATTATTTCTATTCTAATGAAAAATATATTAGTGTAGGTGTTGGTAGAACAGCTACTAAAGTATGTAATGGAGTTTCTACTGGTATTCAAGTAAAACCTGTTATATATGATAAAGCTTCTAAGACAATTTTAACTCAAAAAGAATTTAGAGATGCTTTAGGAGTTACAAATGATATGGTTTACAAAGTAATTAATGATAATATTGATATGTTAAATGCTATTGAATCATTTACTATTAATAAGAAAGATGATTACGATTATGTACTATTCTATAATACATTAGGTGAACTAACTGTATCATACTATTTAGATAATTATGGAACTTATTTAGTTGCTCAAATTATAGTGTAAAAGATAAAGAATTATTCTTTATCTTTTTTTATTATCTATTGAAATAATTAATTTAAGTGTGATATAATTAATTAGAATAGTAAGGTAGTCTTGTGACTACTAGGAGGAAAGAAGAATGAATAACTTAAAAATTACGATTAAAAGATTTATTCAAAATAAGAATACAGTTACAATTTTTGTACTTATGCTATGTTTAGCTATTCTATATTGGGCATATTGGTGGAGAATAGAAAAAGCTATTGAACCAGTTGATGTTCCTTATGCTAAATTAGCTTTAGAACCAAGACATCTTGTAGTAGCTTCAGATGTTGGTACTAGAAAAGTTGCAGGTAAAATTGTTTCTAATGGTTCTATTATTAGAAGTTCAAGTCTTATTGTAGATAAATATGTAGCTCATGATATTGAAATACCTCAAGATAGTTTATTCTATGAAGGTAGTGTTGTAGAATGGGAAGATCTTCCATCATCTTTATATGAAGATATTCCAGAAGGTAATACTATCGTAGCATTACCTGTAAGTTTAGAAACTACATATGGAAATTCTATTTTTGAAGGTAATTATATAGATTTATATTATTCAGGTGCTAATGAAGATGGTAAAGTTATGATTGGTAAGTTTATCGAAAGTATTAAAGTACTTGCTGTTACTGATGGTTCATTTAATAATATATTTGAAAAAACTAAGAATGTTGCTCAACCATATTATTTAATATTCTCAGTTCCAGAAGATATGCACTTATTACTTAGAAAAGCATTATATTTAAATGGTACTATTTTCCCAGTACCTAGAAACGCTGCTTATTCTACTAATCCAAAACCAACTAAGATAAGTAGTACTTATTTACAACAATTTATTTTAGATAAAACTGTTAATGTTGCTGATAAAGATTTAGAATATATTGAAATACAAACTCCAACAGGAGGTGAAGAATAATGAAAAATTTCGCTCAAAATCTTGCTAAAAATAAAACATTAATCACAATTATTGCTGGTATTGTTTGTATTGTAATTTTATTTGTTGCTTATAATTATAGAGTTAACAAGGAAATTAATCCAATTGATGTACCATTTGCTGTGACTGATATTCCACCTAGAACAATGATTACTGAAGATATGGTTGGAACTATTAAAGTAGCTGCATCTATGGTTACATCAACTGTAGTTCGTGCTAAAAGTAATGTAGTAGGTAAATATGTTAATTATAATACATATATTCCTGAGGGTAGTTTATTTTATTCAACTGCTATAGTTACTTGGGATATGATGCCTGATTCAGCATGGGCTGATATTGAAAAAGATAAAACAATAGTGTATTTCCCAGTTACAGAAAAAACAACTTATGGTAACTCAATTTTCCCTGGTGATAAGATTGATCTTTATTATCAAACTTATGATGGTGGTAAACTTGTTTATGGTAAGTTTATTGAAGGTATTGAAATACTTGCTGTTAAAGATGGATATGGTAATCATATCTTTAAGAAGAGTAGTCAACAACAAAATGCTTCTGCATTAATTTTCGCTGTTGATGAAGAATATCACTTATTATTTAGAAAAGCTGCTGCTGTTTCTGGATGGGCTAGTTTAATTCCTATTCCTAGAAATGCTAATTATAGTCCTGATAGTGCAACTGTTAGTAGTGCTTATTTAAGAAATTTAATTGAACAACATACATTCGAAGTTCCACTTGATGAAGATAATACTCAACCAGGTGAAGGTGGAGATGACGAAATAATTGTACAAGATGAAAATATAACTGTTACAGAATAATATTAAAGAAAAAGAAAGGGAAGTTTAATTTATGGAGGAAGCTGTTTTTTCGCAAATTGATTTTGGTTTATTAATGCCTCTTTTAGAGGATGATGATGTTACAGATATTTCATATTCTAATAATGGACAGTTGTGGGTTAAAACACTTTCTCAAGGTGTTCAACCTAGAAAAGTCGAAGGTTTGAATAATGAAGTAATGGAAAAGTTGGCATTTCAATGTTCAAATGTTATGGGTAAAACATTTAATATGGCACACCCTTTACTGGATGCTGAAAGTGCTGAACTTCGTCTTAACTTTGTACATGATTCTATTGCAACTAATGGTATAGCAGTTCTTATAAGAAAGACTCCTGCTAAAATTAGACTTAATAAAGATAAATTAGTTGAAGAAGATTATGTATCTCTTAAACTTCATGATTTCTTACTTACTTGTGTTGGTGGTCACTGCAATATACTTGTCAGTGGAGAAACTGGTTCAGGTAAAACAGAGCTTGTTAAATATTTAGCGAGTAATATTAAAGAAGATGAAAAGATTATAACTATAGAAGATACATTAGAACTTCACTTAGATAGAATTTATCCTACTAGAGATATTGTTGCTATGAAAACTAATAATATAGCATCATATTCAGATGTTCTTGTCGCATGTATGCGTCAAAACCCAAGATGGATTTTACTATCAGAGGTTCGTTCTGCGGAAGCTGTTATGGCTGTACGTAACTCAATTTCTTCAGGACATAACATTTTATCAACAATCCACTCAGATAAAGCATCAAGTATTCCAATGCGTTTATACTCACTATTAGAATCAAGTCAAGAAATTGATCAATTCTTAAAGAGTATTCATAGATATGTTCAAATTGGTATACATGTTAAAGGTTTCTTTTCTAAGAAATATGGTAGATTTCAAAGAGAAATTACTCAAGTTGTTGAATTTTATGTTGATGATGTTGAAAATCTTGCTAAATACAATGTGTTATATGCACGTGATTTAACAGGTAATGAAGTATATAATAATCCAACTTCTCATTTAATTGATTATCTTGCATCTCAAGGTGTTGTTATGCAAGAAGATCCTTTTATTCCAAAGGGTAGTGAAATTAATGAGGCTGATGAAAATAATGAAATAAAAGTTGAAGATGCTGTTAATGAAAATGTTCCTACAAACATTGAAGTTTCTGCTCCAACTGAGATAAAACCAGAAGTTAGTGCAACTGTTAGTGCTCCAGCACCAACAGTAAATGTAACTCCTACTGTAGAAGTTACTCCTAACTTAGAAATGGTTGAGATTTAGGAGGGTGGTAGAATATGTATATTGAAATTATTGTAGTTGCTGCATTTTTAATCTTTATATATTTTTATAGACAAAATACTGGTGATAATTCATATAAATTTATCACTAAGTCTATGGGTAAGACATATGAAAAATATGCTCCTTATTCATTTAAGGTTGTTAGAGAAAAAGCAAAAGAGTTAGGTCAAGAATATACAACTAGACAATATGCAATTCAAGTTGCTGTGTTTGGTATAGGTGCTGCGTTTGTTGCATACTTATATTTCTATAGTATTTTATGGAGTGTATTTTATGCAATAGCTGCTGTGCTTGTTATTCCTTATCTAACATATATGAGATGTAAGAAAGCATACAGTGAATTTATATTTGAACAAATTCAAGTATATTGTACTAATGTAATCATGGAATTTAATACTACACAATCTTTTGTTAAAGCATTAGAAGGTGTTAAAGATTCAGGTGTACTTGAACATCCTTTATTAGGGGATATTGAAGAAATGATTCGTATGTCATATGATAATGGTACAATTGATGAAGCTGTATTATTTATGAATGAAAAATATGATTATTATGTAATTCGTAATATGCATCAATTATTCTTACAAATTACTAAAGAAGGTTCTAAAGACTCTGGTGAAGCTTTAGAAGGTATGCTTCAAGATATAGATATGCTTGTAGAAAGTGTATACCGTGATAGAATGGATAGATCATCATTCTATAGTCAATTCTGTACATTCGGTGTAATTCTATATTTAATGGTATTATTAGTACAATTATTACTTGGTAATGATAGTTATATGGTTCTATTAGAAGCATGGTATGTTCAAATATTATTACACTGTGTTATTTTGATAAATACTTATTTCTTATTATCAGGTATTAAGTATTATCATGAGGATGTGGGGGCTGAGTAATATATGGAAATTATTGTTGTAGGTTTAATTATTGTATTTTTATTCCACTATTTAGGTGCATTTAACTTTACAAAGTTTGTTGTTGATAACAAAGTATTATTTGAGAAGTTAAGAGAAAGTGATTATGACTTTTTAATGGTATCTAAATATGGAGAGAAGGTTGATGTTAATTTAAAATATCAATCTCGTGTTAAAACAGCTATTATTACATTTGTAATTGGTTTAGTTGTTGCAATAACTAGTATTCCAGATCTTAATTTTGCAATTAAATTAGTTATTGTTATGTTGATTACATATTTTATTTTTAAACAAGAGTATAGTAATTTAAAAACATATTATAAAATACATTTACATGATATAAATTTAAAGTTACCATATTATTTAAAAAGTTTAGAAATCTTAATTCAACACTATACTGTACCTGTTGCGATTACTAGAAGTTTAGAAACTGCTCCTGATATGTTTAAGCCAGGTCTTAGAAATTTAATTGCATCTATTGATGCCGGGGACTCTTCTGTTGAGCCTTATATGGAATTTGCTAGAACTTATCCGGTTAGAGATTCAATGAGAATGATGAGACTTTTATATAGACTTGGACTTGGTAGTCAAGAGAGAAAACAAGATCAATTAATTGTGTTCTCTAGAACTATTTCTAACTTACAAGCTAAATCTCGTGAAACTAAGTATAAAGAGAGACTTGAAAAGATGGAAAAGAAGACAATGACTATGCTTGTATCTACTGGATGCGGTGTTATGATTATACTTGTTCTTGCAATTTTACAAATGTTTGTCGGATTGTAAAAAATATCTTGATATAAAAAAAAAGATATTATATAATTAATTTAGAAAGTAAAGGAGGATCTTATTAATGAAAGAAGCTACTGGTGAATTAAATATGACAGTTATCACTATCGTTGCTATCGCAGCTGTTGGTGCTTTATTCTACATCTTTGTTTGGCCAATGATTCAAAAAACTATTGTTACTCAAACTTGTAGAACTTATGGTACTGACTGGGAGGCTTGGAAAGTTGATGGTGTTACTGATGTAAACGGTCAAAACACTAATACTGGTACAAATGCTGATGTTGAAGTTTGGGTATGTTGTCCATCTTCTGTAACTGCTGCACCTGCTGACTTTAATGCAAGTAGAACGGCAGGATGTGTAGATGCTGAATACGACTAGTATTTAATAAGTTTATTTAAAAATTAATGCTATTAATGTCATTGCTATTGATGTCAATGGCATTGTAGCATTTTTTTTCTAAAAAGGAGTGAATAAAAGGATATGAAGGATTCAATTGGTGGAACTTGGATAATGGGTATATTTATTATTTTCATTGCTTTATTTGCCTCTTTTATGGCTTATTCTATTAGTTATACAAGAGCATTTAGAGTTAAGAATGAAATTATTAATATGATAGAGCGTAATGAAGGTTTTACAACTTCAACTTTAAATTTAGATAATGTTTCTGAAGCGGAACTTGCTAATGATGATTCTGTTGAAGGTTCAGCTTATCATTATATTAAATCAATGGGTTATAATTATTCTGATGCTGAACAAGTAAGTTGTAATGCAGCTAATTTAGATGCTGGTGTTATGCAAAAGGGTGGATATTGTTTAAAGAAACTTTGTCCGAGTAATACAAATGATTCTGAAAAGATATATTATAAAGTTACTACTTTTATTGCTTTATCCATTCCAATGTTTGATTTAACTGTTAGATTACCAATATCTGGTGAAACAAAAGCAATGTATTATGATGTAAGTGATATAGATTGCTACAACTAATAATGAAAAGAGGATGATTATAGAATGAATGTAATGGTTGTTAATAAATATAAAGAACTTCTTATGGGCTTAAATATTGAAGTTATGAAGTCTATTGAAGGTGTATTTAATGTTGATGAAATAATTGATACTTTTACTAATTTTTATTACGATAAAATGATTTTAGATATTACTGCTATTCGTGATTATCAAAATACTGATAATTTACAAAAATTAGCTATGAATATTAATATGGAGAATGTAATTTTATTACTTGATAATTCTCCTGAAAGTGATTCTAAAACTTATTTATCTAAATTAATTTCTTTAGGTATTTATAACTTTACAAGAAATGCTGAAGGTATTAATTATTTATTAGTGCATCCACATACTTATAGAGATGTTGTTAATATTCATAATTTACAAGATCTTGAACCTGAACAAGCTGAAGTAACAGGTGATATTGGTGGTGGAAGTGGAAAATTAAAAATAATAGGATTTAAGAATTTAACTCAACATGCTGGTTCTACAACTCTTATATATATGTTAAGAAAAATCTTATCAGAGTCTAAGAGTGTTGCTGCTATTGAAGTTAATAAAGTAGATTTCTTATATTTCAATGATAAGGATCTTGTTAGTACAACATCTACTGATTTACCAAAAGAATTAATGAAGAAACAATTATGTGATGTTGTGTTTGTTGATTTAAATGATTATGATGATGAATCTATATGTGCTCAAGTGTACTATTTATTAGAGCCATCAACAATTATGATTAATAAAATGTTAAGAAAGAATAGAAATATTTTAGATTATTTAAAAGATAAAAAAGTGGTTTTAAATAGATGCGTTCTTGATGCTGATGATATTGCAACTTTTGAATATGAAACTAAATTAAAGGTATTTCATACAATACCTCCATTTGATGAAAGACAAGCTGATAGTGAAGCTTTAAGAAAATTCATTTCTAAGATGAATTTATAAGTCATATTAGTGTCAATTATATTGACAAAGAGAGTTATTTTATATAAAATTAATGTAGTGAAGGAGTGTTATTATGCATAGTTTAATTAATATTTTAGATGTTATTACTACAGGTGAAGATTTATGTGCTGATTTAGAACCAGTTCTTAGAATTGTAGGTATCGTTGTTTTCGGTATTAAAGTTATCGTTCCAATCATGTTAATCGTTGTAGGTATGATCGATTTAGCTAAAGCTGTAACTGAAAAGAATGAAGATAACATTAAGAAAGCTCAACAAGCTTTAATTAAAAAAGCAATCGCAGCTGTGTTAGTATTCCTTGTTGTTACTCTTGTTAGTGTAATAATGGGTCTAGTAGGAAACAAAGATTACGATGCATGTATGGATTGTATCAATAATCCTTGGGATTGTGCTACTACTGAAGCTGCTGGTGGCGAAGAAGAATAATAAAAAAATGAAGATTTTATCTTCTTTTTTTTTGATTGAAAATGTACATTTATAATGATATAATAAACTAGAGGGATTTTATGAAAAGTAAGTTTAATAAAATTAAGAAAAATATAAAAGAACTAACGTTTAAAAAAGTAATTGATGGTATTAGAAATGGTGTTGTTAAGTATGCTTCTACTAATATTTTATTTTTGTCTTATGTGATAATTTGTTTATTACTTGGGTTTGCTCTTAGAGTAGCTACTGTTGGTTTTCCATTAATAGGTAAGGCTTTTGTTGCAGACTTAACTGTAGCATTAATTATAGGTGCTTTTGGATACTTATTTAAGCCTAAATATCAATTTACTTATTTCTTATCTTGGATTATATTTTTTACTTTATTAGCTATTGGAAATACTGTTTATTATGAGTTTTATCAATCGTTTTTATCAGTTAATTTAATATCTACTGCATCTATGTTAGGTGCTGTTGATGATTCTTTATTTGATAAACTTCATTTTTATCAATTCTTATATTTAATATTTCCTCTTATATTTATTTTTGTACATAGTAAACTTCATAAAAAGAATTATTATTTTGAAGTTGAAAAGACTGAAAATGGTAAAAAGTTATTTATATATACTATAGCTTTAGGTGCAATTATATTTACATCTTTAGCTGTTAGATTTACTGGTACTGATACAAGTAGATTTGTTAAACAATGGAATAGAGAATATATTGTTCAAAAATATGGTATGTATGTTTATACATTTAATGATTTACTTCAAAGTATTCAACCTAAATTAAATACTTTATTTGGATATGATGAAGCTGCTAAAAAGTTTAGAGATTTTTATGCATGTAAGTTTGAAGAAGAAACTTCAACTAATAAATATACTAATATGTTTAAGGGTAAAAATGTATTAATGATACATGCTGAGAGTATTCAAAACTTCTTAATTGGTTTAAAAATTAATGGTAAAGAAGTAACTCCTAATATTAATAAGCTTGCTAATAAAGGTATTTATTTTGATAAGTTTTATCCACAAATAAGTGTAGGTACTAGTTCAGATACAGAATTTACTTTAAATACTGGTTTAATGCCTTCATCAAGTGGAACTGTATTTGTTAACTATTATGATAGATTATATCATGGTCTTCCTAAATACTTTAATGATATGGGTTATTATACATTTAGTGCTCATGCTAATAATGCTGATTATTGGAATAGAAAGACTATGCATGCTAATTTAGGATATCAAGAATTTATAGCTAAAGATAGCTTTGATATTCCTGAGAGTGAAGATGATATGGAATGGGTTGGACTTGGTCTTTCTGATAGATCATTCTTTAATCAATTAATTCCTAAATTATTAAATATTAAAGCTAAGAATGAAAAATTCTATGGAACTATTATTACTTTATCTAATCACTCACCATTTAATGATTTAGAAAAGTATGGTGAATTTGATTTAACTATGGATTATACTGTAGTAGAAAATGGTAAGAAAGTTACTAGAACAGCTAGTTATTTACAAAATACTTCTATGGGTAATTATATTAAGTCTGCTCATTATGCTGATGCAGCACTTGGTGAATTTATTGCTTTATTAGAAGATAATGGATTACTTGAAAATACTGTTATTATTCTATATGGTGATCATGAAGCTAGATTAAGTGAAAAACAATTTAATTTACTTTATAATTATGATCCAGAAACTGATGAAATATTAGATGATTCAGATGAAGACTATGTAGATGTATTTGGTTATAATTATGATTTACTTAAAAATACTCCATTTATAATTTGGTCTAATGATACAACTTATGATAAAACAATTCATAATGTTATGGGTATGTATGATGTATTACCTACAATGGCTAACTTATTTGGATTTAAAGAAAATTATGCTTTAGGAAACGATATATTTAGTAAAAATGAAAAAATAGTAGTATTCCCTAATGGAGATGTTTTAACTAATAAAGTATTCTATAGTAATTTAAATGATGAATATATTTCTTTTGATGAGTCACCATTAGAAAGTGGTTATATTGATAGAATTAAAGAATATTCTAATACATTACTTGAAGTATCTAATGGAATAGTTACTCATGACTTAATTAGAAATGAATATGATAAAATAGGAGCTTGCGAAGATGAAGAAGAATAAAGATAAAAAAATTATTGCTTTATTTATAATAACTGGAGTTTTATTATTTATTCTGTTGTTTATTAAAATATATTTTGATTTCTTTAATAATGATACTGGTAAAGAAAAAATAGATTCTATAGGCTTTTATGGTTATTCTTTACAAAAGAGTGATACTAAAATATATGAGACATATTATAAAGAACTTAGTGATACTTTAAATCAAGATAGTGTTGATTATAATAATTATGCTAAGTTAATAAGTAAATTGTTTCTTATAGATTTATTTACTTTAGATAATAAACTTGGTAGTACTGATATTGGTGGGTTAGAGTTCTTACATAAAGATTTAAGAGATAACTTTAAAGAAAATATGGGTAATGGTATGTATAGCTTTGTTAAGATGAATCTTGATGGAGAAAGAAAACAAGAATTACCTATAGTAAAAGATGTAATGATAGATGATGTGTTTGAAACTAAATATACTTATAATAAGGTAGAGTACCCATCATATTTAATTACTGCTACTATAGAATATGAAAAGGATCTTGGATATCAAAAAAATATAAAACTTACTATTATTAAAGATGATAAAATTTTATATGTAGTTAAAGGAGAGTAATCTCCTTTTTTATTTTTTTTAAAAAAAGTATTGACATTTAATTGTGTTATTAATATAATGTTAATAACAGATGACAAATTCTGTAATTTATTTTAATTAGTGATATTAACAAAATGTTAATAAGAGGAGGATTTATGAAAAAAGATTTAGAAGAATTAAGAGAGGTTTTAGTAGTAGTTGATATGGTTAATGGATTTATTAGATATGGTAATTTAGCAGATCCATCAGTTGGACATATTATTCCAAGACAAATTGAAATGGTTGAAGACTTTATAGCAAGAAAGCAAGGAATTATATTTGTTAAAGATACTCATACTAAAGATTCAGTTGAGTTTGATACTTTTTTACCACATTGTGTTAAAGGTAGTGGAGAAGAAGAATTAGTAGATGAATTAAAACCATATGAAAGTTATGGATACAGTATTGAAAAGAATTCTACTGCTGCTATATTCGCAGATGGATTTTTAAGACTTATTGATGAAATGAAAAATATTAAAAGAATTATTGGTGTTGGATGTGAAAGTGATATATGTGTTCCTAATTTATTTATTCCACTTAAGAATTATTTAAATGAAAAAAATAGAAGAGTAGATATTATTATTCCAGAAGATGCAATAGAGACATTTGATGCAAGTTTTCATAATAGAGAAGAATATTATAATGCAAGTAAATTATTAATGAATCAAGCAGGTATTAAACTTGTTAAAACATATAAAGGAGAAAATTAAAATGGAAAGATTAGCTAGAAATTATACAATGTTAACAGATGACTATGAATACTCTATGTCAGATGTTTATCAAAATAGTAAAAAAGATAACGAAGAAGCAGTGTTTGATTTATTTTTTAGAAAAGTTCCTAGTAATGGTGGTTATGCTGTTATGGCAGGAGTTGATAAAGTAATTGAATTTATTAAGAACCTACATTATTCAGAAGAAGATTTAGAATATTTTAGAAAGGCAGGTTATGCTGAAGACTTTATAGAATATTTAAGAAACTTTAAATTTACAGGTGATATATATGCTATACCTGATGGAACTGCGGTATTCCCAAATGAACCGTTAATTACTGTTAAAGCTCCACTAATTGAAGCACAAGTTATTGAGACTGCATTACTTTGTATGATAAACGGAGCTATGGAACATGCTACTGGTGCTAGAAGAATTATTGAAGCTAAACCAGAAGGTGTAAAAGTAATGGAATTTGGTGCTAGAAGAGCTGATGGAAATGAAGCTGCAATTGATTCAAGTATATATGGAATTATGGCAGGATGTGATGCAACAAGTAATGTATTTGCTGCTAATATGATGGGTATTAAAGCAATTGGTACTATGGCACATAGTTTTATTGAATCATTTGATACTGAGCTTGAAGCTTTTATAACTTATGCTAAAAGACATCCTGATAATTGTACTTTACTTGTTGATACATATGATACTTTAAAAAGTGGTGTTCCAAATGCAATTAAGACATTTGAATATATGAGAGATAATAATATGAGTACTGATCATCTTGGAATTAGAATTGATTCAGGTGACCTAGCTTATTTATCAAAAGAAGCTAGACGTATGTTAGATGAAGCAGGATTTCCACAAGCTAAGATTTGTTTAAGTAATGGACTTAATGCTACTACTATTAAGTCATTAGTAAGTGAAGGTGCTAAATTTGATAGTCTGGGAGTAGGAGATAATATTTCTAAACCTGATGGTAGAATGGGTTGTGTTTATAAAGAAGTTGCTATTACAAAAGACGGAGAGTTAATTCCTAAAATTAAATTAAGTAATGATACTATTAAAATAGTTAATCCAGGATTTAAAAAATTATATAGATTATATGATAAGAAAACTGGATATGCTATATGTGATGTAATGTGTAATCAAGAAGAAGAGTTAAAAGATAATGATTTAGTTATTGTAAGCTTAATAGATTTTATGAAAAGTACTAAAGTATCTGATTATACTATTAGACCATTACAAGAAACTATATTTAAAGATGGAAAGTTAGTTTATGAAGAACCAAGTTTATATGAAAAAAGAGATTACTGTATGAGAGAAATGGCTACTATTTATCCTGAAGTAAAAAGAGAACTTAATCCTCATTTATATTATGTTGATGGTACAGAAGAATATGCAACATTTAAAAAAGGTATGATAGATCATCATAGAACTTTAGTAAGGAAGTTATAATATGAGAAGTGAAAAACTTAAAGAGTTAAGAAGAATTATAGATGAATTAAAAGTATTAACTATAGAAAAACAAGATAAAGAGTGTAGATTTATTGGTGGTGAAGTATATAAGTGTACTTTAAATAATGGAGAAGTAATTTATAGAGAAAAGTTAATTAAATCTGGAGGAGATGGGAGTGCTGCTGTAGTGCTTCCAGTCACAAGAGATAAAAATGTTATTTTAACAGTTGAACCAAGAGTATTTTCAAAAAGAGGTGTAGGTATAAGTATACCAGCTGGATACATAGAAAAAGGAGAAAGTGGTATACTTGCTGCGCAAAGAGAACTAATGGAGGAAACAGGATATACATCTACACATATGGTTCCTCTTAAGGGGTTTTATCAAGATATTGGATGCTCTAGTTCTTATAATGAATTATTTGTTGCTATGAATTGTTATCGTGTTGGTGATCAATGTCTTGATGAAAGTGAATATGTTAAATGTTTTGAATGTAGTTATGATGAAGCATTTGAATTAATGGATATGGGTTATATAGAGGATTCTAATGCGATTATAACGCTTTTAAGAAGTAAAAAGTATATTAAGTAAGGAAGTGGATATTAATGGAATTTGATGCTAAAAAAGAGGTTAAAAATATTGTTAGTTTTGTAAGAAAATATTATAAGGATAATAACTTAGGAGGATGTATCTTAGGTATTAGTGGTGGAAAAGATTCTGGAGTTGTTGCTGCTTTAATGGTTGAAGCTTTAGGTAGTGAAAATGTTATTGGTGTTACAATGCCATGTCATAGTAGAAGTGCTGATAAAAGTGATGCATCTTTAGTAAGTGATTATTATGGATTTGAACTTATTAATTTAGATCTTACTAATGTATTTGATGTATTTAAGAATGAAGTAGATAAGTTAGGGGATTTTACTACTGATAATTTAAAAAATAGTGATATTAATCTTAAACCTAGACTTAGAATGAGTACATTATATTATTTAGCAGCTTTATATAGTTCTTTAAAAGGTAAAACTTATTTAGTAGTAGGTACGTCAAATAAATGTGAACTATATGTAGGTTACTTTACAAAGGGTGGTGACTCAGTTCATGATATATCTTTAATCGCAGATTATACTGTTGATGAAGTTATTAAAATAGGAGAAGAATTAAATGTACCAAAAGAAGTACTTTATAAAACACCTGATGATGGTTTATCTAATTTAAGTGATGAAGATAAACTAGGTGTTAAATATAGTGAAATAGCATCTTATATGAATAATGAAGAATTAGATGAAGAAGTAAAACAAAGAATAAAAAAATTACATGATGGATCTTTACATAAATTTAATATTCCAACTTATAGGAGGTAAATATGAAAATAGGTGTATATGTAGGGAGTTTTAATCCAGTTCATAAAGGACATATTAAAATAGTTAATCATTTACTTAATGGTTATTTAGATAAAGTTATTATGATTCCTACATTAAGTTATTGGGATAAAAATAATTTAATTAGTCTTGATGATAGGATTAATATGCTTAAATATTATGAAAATGATAATATAATTATAGACTGTGAACATAATTCTTATATGTACACTTATATGATATTAGATAGTTTAAGTAAAAGATATTCTGATATAAGTTTAATTATAGGAGCAGATAATATAATTAAATTTAATGAATGGAAAAATAATG
>JAZSKU010000047.1:0-54968 GCA_045535005.1 Bacilli bacterium | reverse complement strand
TAAATACAATATTAACATACCCTTCAAAATAATATAATTCATAAGAAGCATCAAGAACCTTAGATAAAGTATCAAATTCTTTAAATTCTAATACATATTCATATACATAATCTGTTACTATTTTATTAATTTTATCACTCTTAAATCTAGGATAAGCAAAATTAATATTTGTCTTTTCATCCTCAAAAGTTATATTAGAAGTACTTATAACTCTATAGTCATTAGTACGACCAAAAGTAACAAAAGTTTTAACCAAAAATAAAATAACAAATAACGCTACAATACATAAAATAAACTCTAATACTTGTTTCTTATATTGAAATATTGTCATTTTTTCACCTGTCCTATTTTATTTATATATATAATATATCACATTTTTAGATAAATTAAACAATTTTTAAAAAAAATTATTGAAAAGCCATTTTTTTTATGTTATTATTAAAAGGCAGTGGACCTTTAGCTCAATTGGTTAGAGCATCCGGCTCATAACCGGGCGGTTGTAGGTTCGAGTCCTACAAGGTCCACCACTTAATAAAATGCAGGTGTGGCGAAATTGGCAAACGCACTAGACTTAGGATCTAGCGGAGCAATCCTTGGGGGTTCAAGTCCCTTCACCTGCACCACTAAAAAAATAAGAACCTATGGTTCTTTTTTTATTGATATAAACTAATATTTATGTTATTATTTATTTAAGTGGAACGTTTATTCGAAAGTAAATGTCCACCTATATTTGGTTTGGACATTTACCTACGGTAAGTGTCTTTTTTAATTTCTATAATAAGAATAGATGTTGTTACAAGAATATATAAAGTATATCTTAGTATACATAGAATAAATACTTTATTATTCATAAAATTACCTCCTTTCTTTTTTATAAAAGAAACATAGGTAGACACTTATAAACGTTCCAAAAGAATTATAAATAAATACAAAAATAAATACAAATTACCATAATTCAATAATCAGATAAAATTTATCAACCAAAACGAAATTATTCCTATAGAAAAATTTATATTTTAAAAAACATAAACATAAGTAAAATTTAAAAATACTTAAAATTATAAAATATTGAAACTTAATAATATTTATGTTATTATTTATTTAAGTGGAACGTTTATTCGAAAGTAAATGTCCACCTATATCTATGGTGACATTTACCTATGGTAAGTGTCTTTTTTTATTTCAGTTACTAGTAAAGTAAATGTTATTAGAATGAATAAAGTATACCTGAAAAGAAAGATAATAAATACTTTATTATTCATAAAATTACCTCCTTTCTTTTTTTATAAAAGAAATATAGGTAGACACTTATAAACGTTCCAAAAGAATTATAATTAAACACAAAAATAAATACAAATTACCATAATTCAATAATCAGATAAAATTTATCAACCAAAATAAAAATATTCCTATAAGAATAATTTTATTTCTAACAACAAAAATATATGTAAAATTTGAAAACACATAAAAACAATCAAATTCATGATTGTTTTTTTAATTGCATCCTAAGTGACTTATTTGCTTCCTTATGTAAGTTAGATATTAAATCTATAGCATAACCTCTAAAATATAAAGTGCCACCCTCTTCATAATTATTAGTTTCATAATATCCATCATTAACATGAAAATCAAAATTAATATTTAATAATCTTTTTACTTCATTATATATAGAAATAACAGTATCATTATCAATCGAATCTCTATATACGGTAAACCCAACCATATCACCAAATATAAATGGTTCTTTTTTAAATCCAAAGCCTTCATATTTTTCATCCATATGAACAAAATCATCTTCAAATACAAGTATCTTTTTAGAAGTAATATCCTCTATTCTTCTTATCTCATCATAAATCATAGTGATCATCTTAATAGATTTATAATGCGCATCTAACCTAGTCCTTTTATCCATATTTCTAGATCCAACAATATCAAAAGTAAACACGTGATATTTACCAGTATTCTGACACTTTAAAAATAAATCATTATATTCATATGTAGCCATAGGTTCACCTAAATAACATAATCTATTTCATAAATAAATCTTTATAAGCTTCTGTATTAGTTTTAGTAACTATATCAGATTTAATACATGTAGCTATTTCAAATAAAATACTATCTAAAGAATTAATATAAAAATGTTTAGAATTAATATATAAGTCAACATATCTTAATTTTTCAGGAATAGATAACTTAATATATTCTTCTTCAGCTATATTATTTATTGTAGATACTTTAGCTAAACAATCATTTAAATTCTTTAACTCATCTTCTGTCATAACAAAAGGAATAGAAATACCAAGTTTACCTCTTTCTTTAATAGTAGGATCAACACATACTTCCATAAATGAAGATACACATGCATTATTACCACATAAATTAAAGTCAATTATATTAGAAAATATACTTCCTTTACCATATTTACCATTATATCTTTTTTCACTTAATTTAATAGTTAAAAAAGTCCCTCTTTTAAAATGAATATTAAATGGAAGACCAGCAACACCTTTATCAATAAAATCTAAAAACACTTGCTCTTTTTTAAGCTTATTTACTACTCCATTATAAACATAAAATAATTCTTTATCACTTAGATTAGTACCTACTTCATCACTAATACAAGTAGTTTCTTCTTCTTCCATATTAAGTATTTTTTCAAACACATCATTAATAACAGCATCTAAATCAATACTATCATTTGCTTTATCATTCATATCAATCAATTTTAAATATACATCAAGAGCACATAAATCAGGATTCTCTTCATGAATCATTTTAGCAGTTACTCCGTTAATACTTAAAGTAGTATCAAAATCAAATGTATTTTGAATAACATATTTACTAAAATCATTATATATTAATTTATCACTAGATACTTTATCAAATAAAGGTAAAGCATCACTTTCACTCATATTTAAGTCTCTTACAAAATAATCATATATTGCTTTAGTAAAAAATACATCTCCATTATTTTCTTCTAATATTCTATCTTCCAATTTCATATTCACACTTCCCTATCATATAAAATATAACATAAAAAAAGAGTTTATTAAACTCTTTTTTATTTTAATATTAATCTTCTTCTAAATTCTTTTTGTTTTTCTTCACATCTATCTATAATAACATCATCATTTAAAGATATAATTTCATCTAAATAAGGTATATAACCCATTTTATTATTTCTATCAATTAATCTATTAGCAATACCTACTGAATCATATATAGTATCTAATTTATCAGACATAGATAAGAAGCTTTTTCTAGAAACTTTTTGTATTTCAAGAGCAAATATTAAATAATACATTGATATCATCATAGATATTCTATCAGTATTAGAGTTTGGAATAAACGCTTGTCTTCTATAGTCACACATAAATCTTTTTAACATATATGAAATATATTGACTATTATGATGATCATATTTACAAGCATCCATATCACAAAACATAACATTTCCATTAACATCAACTAATATATTTTCAAAACTAATATCTTGGCATACAATACCACTTTCATGAATCTTTCTAAGTATTGAAGATGCTTTATTTAAATCACTAAATAAACTACCAGTATCTAAATATCTAGTAAAATATTTATCACTTATAGACATAGAATTCTTAAAAAAAGGCATTGAGTATCCAACAAATCTATTATCAGCAATAATAAAGTCTTCTGGTAATATAACACCATCTATATTAATACCTTCCATTTCACATAACTTATAATATAAGTCAGTTACTTCATCTGGATACATTTTATCAAGTAATTTATAACAAGTTACTCCATCAGTATATATAGTACCATTAGAACCCTCATTACTTAATAAAGTAAGTCTACTAAAATCTATATCACTCTTCCTTATATTACTCATATTACACCCCTTAAATTCGTGCATATTATACCATAAAACATTAAATTAATCAATTAATACTTTAAATCATATAATTATATGTTATAATAAAAACTAAATTTAAGGAGATATTATGTCAAGAGAAGAAAATGTAATTAGATATTATGTATTATGTAATAAATTAAAAGATGTTATTAGAACTGGTTGGAAAGACTGGAGAGTTCAAAGAGAGAGATTAGAAAGTGTTGCAGAACATATATTTGGAGTTCAAATGCTAGCAATTGCAATGCAAAGTGAATATAAATATGAAATAGATACTAGAAAAGTATTATTTATGCTTGCAGTACATGAATTAGAAGAAATACTAATCGGAGACTTAACTCTATTCCAAATAGATAAAGAAACTAAAGAAAGAATGGGACACGAAGCTATAGAAGAAGTATTATCAGGACTACTTTCTAAAGAAGAAATAAAAGCTCTTATATTAGAATTTGATGCTAAAGAAACAATGGAAGCTAAATTTGCATTCTACTGTGATAAATTAGAATGTGACTTACAAAGTAAAATATATGATGAAGAACATTGTGTTGATTTAAATAAACAAGATGGAAATACTACATTCATGGATTCGAAAGTACAAAAATTACTACAAACTGAAGGAACTTGGAGTGGTATGTGGTTACAATTTGGTCAAAATAGATATGGATATGATGAAAACTTCACTGCTATATCTAACTATGCTAAACAAAATAGTATTTTAAGCCTAAGAAAAAAGACTAATGAAGATTAGTCTTTTTACTTTCTATCTCTTTTAAGTTGTAATATAGATACTTCTTTTTCTTTAGAATTATATGGTCTTAATGAATCAGTACATACATATACACTACCTACTCTAGATGGAGAAGTACTCATAATCTTACCACCAGTAACAAATCCACGTCTTCTCATATCTTTTAATGTTTTAACAACATCAACAACTCCATTTAAAGAATCAATATCTACATAACCGCCATTCTTTAAATTAATTAATATAGCATCTTTCTTAATTACTTCACCTTCATGAGTAATATATCCAAAACCACTTCTACCAACTAACTCACCATTTATATATTCCTCACAACAAAATAAATTAGTTGTATCATAAGAAGTACATTTTTTAATATCAGCAACAAATATACTATCACTTTTCACATTATCACCCTCTCAGTGCGTTATTATATCACATTTTTATTAAAAATAAACTATGTAAAATATGTAAACTTCCCTACTATTTAAGGAAAAACTATAGTATAATTAATACCAGGTGATTTAAATGATTTATTATTTTATAGGAATTAAAGGAAGCGGTATGAGTTCACTAGCTCAAATTATGCATGATTTAGGATATAAAGTAACTGGTAGTGATAAACCAGACCACTTCTTTACTGAAATAGGATTAGTAGAAAAAGGAATAGAATTTACAACATTTAATAAAGATAACATTAAAGAAGGTATGATCGTAGTTCAAGGAAATGCATTTAATGATGAACACGAAGAAGTTAAAAGAGCTAAAGAACTTGGACTTAAAATATATACTTATCAAGAAATGATAGCTGAAATAACAAATGAAACAAAATTAATTGGAATTTCAGGTTGTCATGGTAAAACTACTACTACAACTATGATGAGTAAAGTTTTACAAAATATCGGAGTTAATTATCTTATCGGAGATGGAACTGGATACGCTAAAAAAGGAAATGATTATTTCGCCTTAGAAGCATGCGAATTTAAACGTCACTTCTTAGCATACAGTCCATATTATGCAGTAGTAACTAATATAGAATTAGATCACACTGACTATTATAAAGATTTAGATGATATAATGGATGCTTATCAAGATTACGTAAATAGAACTAGAAAAGCAGTTATTATGTGTGGTGATGATGAAAACTGTAGAAAAATAACTACTGATAAAGAATTAATGTATTATGGATTTAATGATAATAATGATGTAGTTATTAAAAATGTTAAGTTAAATGGTGAAGAAACAATCGCAGATGTATATATCAAAGGAGAATATTATGATACTTATACATTCCCTTTTGTAGGAGATCACTTATTATTAAATGTTTTAGCAGTTATTACAGTATGCTACTTAGAAGGAATTGATAAAGAAGAATTAAAAACTCAAATAACTAAAATAGAACATGCAAAAAGAAGATTCATCGAAGAAAAATTCAAAACAAATATTCTAATTGATGACTATGCTCATCACCCAACAGAAGTAAAAGTAACAATTGAAGCTGCTAAAAAGAAATATCCTGATAGAAAAGTAATTGCTTTATTTAAAGCACATACTAAATCAAGAGTTAAATACTTCTATAAAGAATTTGCTGATGCTCTAAACTTAGCAGATAAAGCTTATGTATTAGATATCGGTGAAGATAGAATTGAAGTTGGTTATGAAGATGTAGATGCATCATGGATTATAAATCATCTAACTAATGGAGAACACATTGGTATGGATGAACCAGAAAAACTATTACAATATGAAAACGCAGTACTTCTATTCATGAGTAGTAAAGATATATATGTTTTAGCAAACAAATATAAAGAGTTAACAAAATAGTTAACTCTTTTTTATTTATCAAGTAAATCTAATAAATCAATTTTAAACTTATCTTTAACATTAGTTTTAGAAATCATTATACCTTTATAAGAAGTTAATTCAGATTTATAACCATCAAGTAAAATATCTTTTGGTTCAATTGAAGTAAAAATTATAACAACATTTTTTTCATAAAAAGTATAATTTAATTTAACTTCACCATAAACCTTAACAAATAATTGGTCTGTTGGAAGAACAGCTTCATAATTTGCATTACCTTCTTTGTCACATGAAATTATTTTTCCAACAAACTCACCACTTCTTAATTTAGGATAAAAATCAAAGACTAATTTCTTATAAGCAACCATGTTATACTTTTTTAAACTTCTTTCACATTTTTTAAATTCATTTTCATCTAAATATTCAAAATTCATATATAATTCACCTAGATAAATTATAGCATAAATAGCACGAAAAAAGGAAGACTACTCTCTTCCTTCTAATCTACATAATAAATCAATTTTAAACATTTCTTTTTGAGCATTTGCTTTAGAAATCATTATACCTTTATAAGCAGTTAACTCAGATTTATGACCATCAAGTAATATATCTTTTGGTTCTAAATTATTTAACATAACAATATTATTGTTTTTATATACAGTATAATTTAATTTAACTTCACCATATACTTTAACGAATAATTGATCTGTTGGAAGTCTTAAACTATAAGTTTCTGTTTGTTCATGTTTATTAATAGAAACTAATTCACCAACAAATTCACCGCTTCTTAATTTAGGATAAAAATCAAACATTAATTTCTTATAAGCAACCATGTTATACTTCTTTAAACTTCTTTCAAGTTTCTTAAAGTTATTTTCATCTAAATAATCTAAAATAAATCTACCTTTCATAATCATCAAAACCCCCCTTAATGATTTGTACATAGATTATAGCATATTTTCTTAAAAAAGTCAAATAAATCCTCAAATTAAAGAGTTTTATCTATTTAATATAATTAAACTAATTATATTTTTTTATGTCTAAAATGACTTAAAAAGCACTTTTAATTACATAATTAATCTTAAAGATATATATTCTTTATCTTCATCTATTATTTCAATATTCATTCCTTCAATTACACAGCTAATTAAATTAAATAATTTAGTAGTCTTAAGTTCTTTAATTAAATCTTCCTTATCTACCGTATTTATATACCATTTATGTTCATATTCATATTCTTCTCTTAGTCTTATATTTTCTCTACTATTGTCACTATATATTTGTTTAATTAATTCACTATTCCATTTACTTAAGAATCTTTCTTTTTCTCTTATACTAAGTAACTGATGATATCTATAATTAAGCACTTGTTCTTTAGGTACCTTAATGTATTTAATACCTCTATTTTTAATCAAACATATAAATGATATTAAAGTATATAACTGATTAGGATGCACTCCATAATCTCTATATAAATACTCTAATTTATATAGTTTTCTTTCTATACTTTTATCTCTTTTACTATCTATTTGATTTTGTACTCCATATATATAACAAGTGTCACCATCTATTCCGTATAAAACATGACTAAGTTCATGAATACTATTCCCATCCTTCATATTAAAATACATACTATAAGTAGTTTCATCCCAAGTATGATTTATTTCTTTTCTACCATATACATTAATACCCATATAATTATTTATAAGAGTATCTTCCTTCATATCATTAAATGTATTATCTTTTAAAAACGAAATTTCTCTTTCTAAAAAAGTATATGGATCATTAAAATCATCACTACTCATTCTAAGCCATATTCTTTTTAATAACTGCATACATATATTTCTAGATGTCACTGGATGATTAAATATATAACATTTATCTATATAAGCATTTACTAAAGTATTAAGAAGTGAAAAGAATTTAAATGAATCATTTATATATAAAGTATAAAGTTTACTATTAGAATTATTTTCAATATTAAGTATATCCATATCACTTTCTGATATAGATGGAGTCCAACTCCCCTCTTTTTTAAAAGGACTTTTTCTAACACTATCTATTAAATCAAATCCATCTTTATCAAATACAATATTAAAATTAGGTATCTCATTTTCACATTTAATATCAGGTACACAAAATAATACAAATAACTCTATTAATTCTTTAAATTCAATTCTTTCTTTCATAGTTAATTATTATATTATAAAAACACCAATAAAAAAAGATGAATTATTTTAATTCATCTTCTTCTATATTACCTTCAGCATCTATTTTTTCACCAGTAGTTTCATTAATACAATACCAATGTTCATCTATTAATTCTGCCTTATATTCACTTCCATAAGTTTTACAAGTTTGATCAACCACAGATTCTTGTATTTGATTCCATCCAAATATATAAAATAAAGCAAATACAATAAATGGCAATAACATTTCAAATATAAATCCTGCTAAAGCACCAATACCTACTTTTTTAGATTTAAATGGATCAGTATTTTTCCATACTATAAATAATATTAAACCTATAAAAGGAAAAGCAAAACCAATAACTATCCATAAAAAACCACTACCAGAATGATTATTATTATAAATACTTGGATTGTAATTAGGATCCCCTGGACCATAATTATTATTCATAAGTTATCCTCCTAATAAAAGAATAACATTTTTAATTTACTTTTACAATAAACTAAGAATAATAAGTACAATTAGTAATTGGTGTTCTAACTAATAACATACCTGTATCTACTATAGGTATACTTTCTTCTTTCTTAATATGATCTACTATAAAACTTCTTAACATAGTTATATTTGTTTTATATCTATTTTTATAAAATCTTTTATCTTCATCACTTAAATTATTAAACGTTTCCCTATAAGTATCACTACATTGAAGTAACTCTATTATTCCATTACATTCTTCTTCCATTATTGATTATTCCCCCTATAAATCGTGCTATATTATATCACATTTTATTTTAAAGTCAAATTTACTTATTTAATCTATCCATTAAATTAATTTTAAAGAGAGAATTATTTTCTCCTTTTGAAGCCATCACTCCTCTATAAGGCATTTTAGGCATATGCCCATCAAGTAATGCATCGTATGGTTCCAACATATCTAAACAAACTACTTCATCATCATAATCAACAGTATAATTTAATTTAACTTCTCCATAAACTTTAAAAAATACGTCATCAGTAGGTAAATTTAAACTATAAGAAACACTATTATTATTTTTAGATACAATTTCACCTACAAACTCACCCTTTCTTAATTTAGGATATATATCAAACATTAAAGCTTTATATGAAATCATACTAAATTTTTTAATTCCTCTTTCGCACTTTTTAAAATCATTTTCATTTTTATAAATTATTATCATAATATCACCTAGTTAAATTATAACAAAAAAATAAGTGTATAAAACACTTATTTCTTTAACATAATTTCTTCTTTTAATAGAGCTATAAATTCATCAAGTGATACACTCTTAGTTTCTTCACTACCACGAACTCTATAACTTACTAAGTTATTATCTCTTTCTTTATCTCCGATTACTAAAGTATAATTAACTTTATTCATTACACTTTCTCTCATCTTATAACCTAGTTTTTCTTCTCTATCATCTAAAGATACTCTAATATTATTTTTATCTAATTCTTCTTTAATCTTATTTGCATATTCAAGGTGATATTCATTATTAACTGGAATAATATTTACTTGTCTTGGATTAATCCATAATGGGAATGCTCCAGCATAATGTTCAATTAAAATACCAATGAATCTTTCGATAGAACCAAATATTACTCTATGTAACATAACTGGTCTTTTTTTACTACCATCACTATCTATATAATGAAGATCAAATCTTTCTGGTAAATTCATATCAAGTTGAATAGTTCCACATTGCCATACACGACCTAAACTATCTTTAATATGGAAGTCTAACTTAGGTCCATAGAAAGCTCCATCTCCAGGATTAATCTTACATTCATGTCCTGCAGCATGACAAGCTTTTTCAAGTGCTTCTTCACTCTTATTCCAAATTTCAATATCTCCAATATATTTTTCTTCTGGTCTAGTAGATAATTCTATAGAATAAGAAAGTCCAAATATAGAATATACTCTATCTATAAAGTTAATTAATCTAACTACTTCACTTTCAATTTGTTCTTGAGTCATAAATATATGAGCATCATCTTGAGTAAATGTACGAACTCTAAATAAACCATTTAAAGCACCACTAGCTTCATGTCTATGTACTTGTCCAAGTTCACCAACTCTAAGTGGTAAATTCTTATATGAATAAAGTCCATTTTTATAAACTAACATACCACCTGGACAGTTCATTGGTTTAATAGCAAATGTTTTTTCATCTATTTCAGAAACATACATATTTTCTCTATAGTTATTCCAGTGTCCTGATAACTCCCAAAGGTCTCTATTTAACATAATAGGAGTCTTAATAAACTCATAACCTTCTTTTCTATGTTCATCATACCAGAAATTTTCAAGTTCATTTCTTAAAATCATACCGTTATTTAAGAAGAATGGGAATCCTGGTCCAAACTCACTCATCATGAAAAGCCCAAGTTCTTTTCCTAACTTTTTATGATCTCTCTTTTTAGCTTCTTCTAAGAATTCTAAATGACTTTCTAAATCTTCAGGAGATTCAAAACATACACCATAAATTCTTTGAAGCATCTTATTATTAGCATCCCCCTTCCAGTAAGCTCCACTAACTTTTAATAACTTAAAGTTTTTAAGTTCCTTAGTAGAATTTACATGAGGTCCTCTACATAAATCAACAAAATCTTCTTGTTTATATGCACTAATTACTGTTTCATTTTCATCCATTCTAGATATTAAGTCTAATTTATATTCATCATCCTTAAACATCTCTAATGCTTCTTCTTTAGATAATTCCATTCTCTTAATTAATTTATTATCTTTAGAAATCTTTTTCATTTCTTTTTCAATTTTAGGTAAATCTTCTTCATTTAAAGATTTATCACCTAAATCTATATCGTAATAGAATCCTTCTTCTACTACAGGCCCTACCCAGAACTTTGCTTCTGGATATAAATGCTTAATAGCATGAGCAAGTAAATGCGCACAACTATGATTAAGCATATTTAATTTTTCATCATTTTTTATATCTTTCATTTTTATCCCTCCATTATTTTATTATCTTTACTTCTATTATATTTTCTTGTAAGAACTACTCCTCTTCTTTCTAGTTCACGTCTTGCTTCTCTACTTTGTTTATATGTATTAAATTTCGTATTTAATAACTGTTTTAATTCATATACTGTCATAGAAGCATAATCATATTCTTCTGGTCTTTCTGGTGCTTCTTCAAACTCCATTTCAAAAGCCATTGGTTCTTCTATACTCATATCATATTCAGGTACATAATAAGGTATCGTATGATATTGATCTCTTACCATAACAATTTTTCCAGTACATACATCTTCCGGATGTTTATCTACATAATCAAATGAACTTCTTTTTAAGTATGGAAATAATTCCTTTACTTGTTCATGCGTGACTTTAGATAAATCCACACCATCAAGATTTACAAATCTTGCTAAAAATTTTGATAAGCTAATTGCGTTTTTCATAAAATACCTCCCTAAATAAAACAAAAAAGGATAGTACTTAGGAGTCATAAATGACGGTACCATCCTTATATTTAACTTATATGTTTTGTAACGAAAACAACTCGTAGGCTATTAACCTCATAAAACTGGTAGTAACTATTAAACATTTACATTAGTTCTCACCAACCACTAACTCTCTTTGCTAAATAATTTAATAATCTCGTCCAATTAATTAATTTCAATAATTAAATGTTAACATATAAATTTATATTATGCAACATCCTTTTGATACATTGAAGTGTTTCTTCTCTTTAATAATGCTAAAGTTCTTACCTTAGTTTCTAAAGCTTCTAATTGATCAGGTGCAAGTTCTGAAATAGCTTTAGCAATATCACTATTAGTAACACTTTCTTTAACTACTTGAGGTTTAACTTCAGGTGCTTTAGCATAAGGTGTAATCTCAAGTTCATTTTCTACTGATGCTTCACGTGTAATATATTCAATTGGTGTTTCATAAGCATCATATAAAGTATAATCATTACGTCTAGCAGTATACTTTTCAGGTTTCTCAAATATTATCTCTGGTTCTAAATTCATAGTAACACTAGATTTCTTAGCTTCTTCAGCTTCAAATAAAGCAAGTTGTTCATCACGAGTTATATATTCACCATTTATAATTTCTTCATCAACAGCTCTTTGAATAGGATTCTTACCTCTTACTAGCATAGTGGCTTTTATAGCATAGTAAAAAGGAATGAATGCTCTAAAGAAATCAGCAAGACCTTCATTAAACTTATATAGACTATTTCTGTTTTTTAAAACGTAACCTTTATCTCTTAATCTTTCTTCAACTAAAGGTTTAACGCTTCCTATAACAGCAAGACCATATGCAGTAGATATTAATTGAGTAATTATATAAACTAAAATAATATTCGTTAACATATCCTACTCCCCCTTAATAATGCACATATTATAACAAAAAAAGACCAAATTGTCAAACTTTAGCCTTGAAAATTACGAAATTACTTTCGTTTTTTTACCATTTTTAATTAAATTATATAATATATATGCTATCGTTAGCATGAAATTTTCCCCCTTGAAAACCTCGCATATTATAGCATAATATAAAACTATTGTCAAAATTACTTTCTTTTATTACTACTTATAAGTGCTTCTTCAACAGTTAAATACTTAATTCTTTCAATAATTCTTCTTGCTTTAATAATATCACTTCCTTTAGAAGTTTCAGCAAGAACATTTTCTAACTCTTCAATAGAAAAATTAGATGTAAAGAATGTAGTTAAGTCATTATCCATTCTATGTTGAAGTATAGTTCCAAGAACTTCATCTCTTGCCCAACTACTGTTATTTTCAGCACCTATATCATCTATTAATAACACATCACATGTCATTATTTCATCAAGTACTTCATCATAATTATAATCATTAAAACTAGCTTTTAATCTCTTTAATAAAGATGGATAATACACATTAACAGTTCTAAATCCTTTATTAGATAGTTCATTTAATAAAGCACTGACTATATAACTTTTACCACTTCCAAAAGAACCACTTAAATACATACCTTTAACACTTTCATTATTAAGTTTCTTCTTTAAGAATTCTTTTATATATTTTAATATCTTATTTCTTTCTTTTTCTAAGATTACGTCACTCAAAGATGCATTCATTAATATCTTAGGTGTTTCAAAGAATGTAGTATTATTTTTCTTTTCTGTTTCAGTTTTAAAATATTTACAAGGTTTATATATAAAATCAATAAAAGTATTATTATTTACTGGATAATATACATGACCTTCTATTTCATTTTTACATTTATCAAGACCTTTACATTTAGAACAATTTTTTAACTCGCATGCAGTAACTTCTAATTTAGATGTATATTTCATTAATATTTCATCATCTAATTTAAGTCTAGAACATACTTTAGAGAAAGTTTCATCAGAAGAAGCAAGAATATATTCTCTTCTTAAGTCATCTTTAATAGCTTTTCTACCTTTTTTAACACTTGTACTACTATTTATCATTTCTTAACTCCTCTATAAAACTCTTAAATTCTATCATTTCATCTTCATTATTATCATTTGATTCAATTTTCTCATTAAACCAAGATGGCACAACAGCTGACTTTTTACTTGTTTTCTCTTTATTTCTCTTTTTATGTTCTTTTTCAGCTATGCCCATAGCTTCACTAGCAGTTTCTATTCCACTTCTCTTCCATTGACCAGCTATAGTTTCAACATAACCTTTAACTAATTTATTATTATTTGTTCTAAGTGCGTAATCAATAAGTACATTAACTACCGCAGGATTAAGTTTAAGATCTATAAGTAACATTTCTAAAATCTTCATATCTCTATCAGTAGGTTTAGTACCTTTATATTTAGCTTTTAAAAATTCATATGGGCTATAACTTTCAAATACTTTAATAATTCTACCCTTCTTAGTATTATCACCTTGAGCATTTCTTAAATATTCAGGTTGACTTTTAAATAATAAACTAGGAAGTCTATTATCATTATTAATTTGATAGAACTTTCTAACATTCTTTCTTAATTCTTCTTTGTCAATATTACCTTTTTCATTTAATGAAGCACGAATTAAATCAGCCATCGTAACTGGATCAACTTCATATAAAAATGATAAATGAGTAATAAGTTCTCTCATAGATTTATTTAAACACTTAGTATTAAACATCTCTTTAGGTATAGAATTAATAAGTAAATCAAAGTCAAAATCAAGTTCATACTTAAGCATAAGTTTATTTTTAGAAATAACTTCTCCCTCATTAACTTCAAGTTCAGTATAATTTCTACTTTTATAAACTTTATCAAAAGGAGTTGTTATATCTTCATAATCTCTTAAAGATATACTAGGTAACTTAAAAGTATCATAAAGTCTATTATATTCACTTTTACCTACATTATTATATAAAACAACATTAAATATTGGATGACTAAAAAATTCAGAAGCACTAACTGGACTATATAATTCATATACATATGAATTAACATCCCCTTCTAAATAATATGTTTTTAAAAGTCCAATACCTTCAAGTCTAATTCTAGCTTCTTTAATATTATCTAAAGAAGTACCCAAACTAGTCATTAAGTGATGATGAGAAAGTTCATGTGATACATATCCACTATTAACTTCAGTTTGAAGTTTCATATATAAACTAACTGCGATAGAACCAATAATAGGCATATAAAGCATATTTAGTACTAATTTATCTTGTTCACTAAATAAACTTTTATCTATTACTTGATATATATCAGCAGGAAAAAGTGATATTCTCTTCATACTTAATTCTCCTTTATAAATATTATACTTTAAAATTAAATTAATTTAAACACTAATAACTTCTAATAAGTCTTAAAACTTCCTTTTTACCTAAAGCTTTATCAACATAACTATAAGCATCAGGATTTAAATCTTTAACAACTACTCTCATCTTCTTTAAGATAGATTCATTATGACTATCTAATATACTTCTAATACTATCTTTAGATAAGTATTCTTTATCTACAGTACTATTTTTATCACTATTTAATGTAACTAAAGTACTAACTCCACTAAATTCATCAAATGTTACTTTAATAGTAACTACTCCATCAGTAAATGTTTCTTCAGGAAATGTTATACTTTCAACATTTATATCTTCAAGTCTATCCATCTCAAGACTAAATTCTTTTCTATATTTATTAAAAATCTCTTCTTCTAGATAATCCCCTTCTAAATAAAGTTCATCACTATCATTATCTCTACATATATAAGAAACATATTCTCCTTCACCAGATATATTTCTAACTATTTTAATCTTACTAGCGTTTACTCCCCTAATTAAAGTAACTTCTGTTACTATATCAGTACCTACACTTCTTTTATTATCACGTCTTAACATAAGAGGATATAAACGATTTAATTTTCTTTTTAGACTATCTAATGATTTAGCGCATCTTACATTTAGAAGCGCATTATTAAGTATTCTACAGTAGTCATATACACTAATAATATCTTCATTATATATAACATTAGGATAACTTAAATAATCATATACTTCATTAAGAAGTCTTTCATATTCACTCATAAATTTCTCCTTTTAAATATTACTTTTTATTATTACATAGTTTTATTAATAAAACAATTATTTTTTATCTTCTAAAAAAGCTTCTAAATAATTTTTTAATTCAATTGCTATTTTTTCCGGTAATACCTCACTTAATTCTTCAATAGAAGCATTACTCATTTTAGAGACACTACCATATTTCTTAATTAATTTTTTACGTCTTACACTACCTATTCCTTCAATATTATCTAAGATACTTTGAATAGATCCTTTACTTCTAATTTCTTTGTGATAATTAATAGTAAATCTATGTACTTCTTCATCTATTCTAGATAATAATCTAAACACATTAGACTTTTTATCAATAGATATTTCATTAAAAGTATCTCCATCTACTATAGCAGTAGGACTATGATGATTATCTTTCTTAACACCAATAACTTTTATATCTAAATATAAGTCATTTAACACACTTTTACATGCATTAATTTGATTAATCCCACCATCTACTATAATTAAATCAGGTTTAACTAAATTATCGTGTAAAACCCTAAAATAACGTCTATATATAACTTCCTTCATACTAAGAACATCATCATTCTTTTCAAAAGATAATTTAAACTTACGATAATTCTTATATGATGGAACACCATCTATAAAAGATACCATACCAGATACACTATAAGTACCAAATAAATTAGAATTATCAAAAGCTTCAATAATACTTAATTTATCTAAATTTAATAACTTTCTTAATTCTTCATTAGCTTCAAAAGTAAGTTCTTCATTAGAATATATTAACTTAATTTCTTTTTCATATTGAGTCTTAGCATTGTTATAAGCCATATCAAATAGTTTCTTTTTCTCTCCTCTAAACACACTAATAACACTAGTATTAATAACTTCACTTAATAATTCAATATTTAAGTCAGTTGGAACAATTACCTCTTTAGGAGCAATATTCTTCTTACTATAAAAATTAACTATAAAATATTCTAAAGTTTCATTTATATCATTAATAACAGGTATCATTTTATAATGATTACCTACAAGTTTACCATTACGTATAAAAAATATAACAATACTTAAATAAGAATTTTCATAATGATAATTAATAATATCTCTATTCTTATTATCAGATAACTCTACAATATTTTGACTATCAAATATAGTTTTAATATAACCAAGTTCATCAACTAATTCTTTACATACTTCATAATTTAATACCTTAGAATTAGCTTCAATTTTCTCATTAATTTTATCAATTAATAATTTATCATTACCATTTAATATACTTAGAATATCCTCTTTAAATGATGTATCAGCATCCTTATGTTCACAGTATCCCATACATTCACCAATATGATAATATAAACATACTTTTTTAGGCATAACATCACATTTCTTTAATGGATATAATCTATTAATTAAATTAACAAGTCTTCTAGCTGCATATACATTAGGATAAGGTCCAAATAAATTACTATGTTTCTTATTAATATTAATTTCACGTTTTACTCTTAAAACTGGATACTTATCATTAGTAAGTTCAATATATGGATAACTCTTGTCATCACGAAGTAATATATTATATTTAGGATCATACTTTTTAATTAAATTAATTTCTAAAATAAAAGCTTCTGTTTCACTATTCGTAACAATATATTCAAAACGATTAATCTCACTAACTAACTTTTTAGTTTTACCAGTGTGTTCTCTATTAAAATAACTATGAAGTCTATTATATAAATTCTTAGCTTTACCTACATAAATAACAATATTATCTTTATTATACATTAAGTAACAACCACTTAATTTAGGTACATTAGATAATTCTTTACTAAACATAAACTTCACCTCACAAACATATTATATCAAAATAAAACTTTCAAAAAAATATAAAATATTATATAATCAAAATATGAAAAAGTTAAATGAAAGTTATATTGAAGTTAAAAAATCAAAATTTATCGGTCTTATGTATGAAGTTACATCTGAAGAAGAAGTAGATAAAATAATAAATGATTTAAAAATAGAACATAAAAAATGTAGACATATAGTATATGCCTACAAAATAGATTCTAAAGAAAAAAGTCATTCTGATAAAGAACCAACAGGTACTACTAGAGGTCTTTTAGATATTATAAAATTAAAGAATTTAAATAACACACTTTTTGTAGTAATAAGATATTTTGGAGGAACTCTTTTAGGAAGTGGACCTCTTACAAGAACTTATACAAAAGCAGTATCACTATTAGTTAAAGAATAATCTTAAAAAAACTTCTAGTGATTTTTTTATGCCATCCTTCATCATACTTTCAACAAAAATACCAACTGAAGTACCAAGCTTATTAAAGGTATTAGTGTAGTCTTTCTCTTCCTCTATATAATCATTTAATGTAACATCTTTCCCTTCTTCAATATCACTTTCAAACTTAATAATATTTTCATGAGTAATATTATTCTTTTGATATGTTTTATATAAATAATAATTTTTAGTACTACTTACATAACTCATAACAAACAAACAAAATAATATAAGAACAACATAATTAAAATAGTTTCTCTTATTATCCATATTTCTCCATATATTCTTTTAAAGAAATAGCTATAACCTTTAAAGTATTATTTATTTCATCAATAGTATTATCCACTCCACCTATTTCAATCAACACAGCATGAGGACTAATATCCTGATTAAATATAACATCACTTCTTTTATAAAGCCCACGACTAAGACCTTTATAATCTCTTTCAATAATATTATTTATAGAATTAACAAACTCTAAATTAGATTTATAATTCTTATGTTTAATAGATACAACAAATAATATTCTTGCATAATTAACACCATTTTTAGTATATAAAGAAGCCTTCCTTTTAATAGAATCTCTATGGATATCTATATAATATTCAAAATTATATTTCTTCCTAGCTTCTTTTAAATAACTCCTACTTGCTTCATAACACCCACTATAACCAAGATTATTCTTATTTAAATAACTCTTAATACTTCTAGATTCAATATAAGAAGAAATACCCACATCATTTAAATGATCTTTAAATATCAAAGATGCTGTTTTAACAGTAGGAATAACACTATAATCATTAGTAAAAGGAAGAAAATAAGCTTCATCTTGATGAGTATTATAAATATAAACCAAAGGATTATAATTATTACTACTAGAAGTATTAATATGATAACTTACCTTCTTTTTAGCATCACCCACTATATCACTTACAATACTCTCAATAAAAAACTCATTTGAAATATAATAATAAATATAAAGAACAACAATAATAAAAATAAATACTCTAAAAATTATAACTTTTTTATCCATAAAATCTTCTCCATAAATAAAATATATAATCTTAAATATTAAAAATATGTCGAAAAAACCTAGAAAAGATTGATTTTTTATATTTTATTTGTTATTATTAAAGAAGTCTTAAGGGAGGTGGAATAATGCCTAATATTAAAAGTGCTAAAAAAAGAGTATTAATCACAAAGAAAGAAACAGTACTAAATAACGATGTTAAAGCTAGTATGAAAACTGCTATTAAAAAAGTTGAAAAAGCTCACACTAAAGAAGAAGCACAAGCTAAGTTACCAGAAGCTATTAAAAGAATCGATGTAGCTGCTTCTAAAGGAGTTATTAAAGCTAATACTAGAGACAGATATAAAACAAGATTAAATAAAGTAGTAAACGAAAAATAATTAAGTAGATATTATCTACTTTTTTTGTTATAATTATTTTGGTGAATAAAATTGAGAAAGATATTAATTACAATAAATATATTATTAATACTAGCTATAATAAGCTATATAACAATAGTTAAATACGATGAAATAAAAGATTACGGTACAAATATAATAGAAAAAGCTAAAGGTTACGAAGTAATAATACCAGAATATAAATCAAACAATAAAAGTTATGAATTTAAAACAGTTAAAAATGTTACTTCATTCGAACCAAAAAATATAGAAGATTTAAAAAATATATATTATACAGTGCTTAATAATGGATGGAATGAATTTACATTCTACTGCCCTAGTGAATACGAAACATGTATAGATGATGTAAAATTACTTGCTGATAATAATAAAGAATTAGCAATCTTAAATAACTATGTTCATCCATACAATACATACTTAAAATACAATACAACAATTACAGGTAACAAAACAATTTATTTATCAATAGAAAAACTATATTCAGAAGAAGAAATAGCTTATATTGAAGAATATGTAGATTACTTATATGAAAACTATATTACAAATAATATAATAAATTTAAACAAATTAAAATTCGTACATAATACCATAATAAAAAAAGTATCATATGATGAAAGTTATACAGAAGAAAATATGTTCTCTGCCCCATCTAAAGCTTATGGAGCAATTAAAAACGGAAAAGCAATATGTAGTGGTTACACAGATCTATATGCAATAATAATAGATAGATTAAATATTCCAAACTTTAAAGTATCAAGTGAAGATCATGTATGGAATGTAGTATATTTTGAAAACAAGTGGCATCATATAGATGTAACATGGGATGATGATGAAGTAAATCAAAATAATACATATAACTTCTTCATGTTAAGTACAGAAGAATTACTACAAAAAGATGTAGAAGAACATAATTTCAATATAGATTATTATTTAGAATTAAAATAAAAGTATCTTAAATATTAAGATACTTTTTTATTTCATTAATTGTTTCATCAAAGTTTTCATAATTAACATTAAACCATTTAACATCATCCATTTGATTCTTAAACCAAGTTAATTGTCTTTTAGCATAATGTCTAGTATTTTGTTTAATTAAGTCTTTAGCTTCATCTAAAGATATTTTATTTTTAAAATATAACTCTAACTCTTTATAACCAATTATATTAGAAAAGAATTTATAATTTTTAGAATATAACCATTTAGCTTCATCAAGTACTCCATCATCAAACATTTTATCAGTTCTCTTATTAATATAGTTATACATCTCTTCCCTAGGAGCATCAAGACCTATAGTAGCAAAGTCATACATTCTTTCCATAGTAGATGTACTACTTTTCATAACATTACCTGTATTTTTATAATAAGTTATAAATCTTTCAAGTCTCTTTCTATTATTAACATGAATATCATTTTCACCAATTTCATCTGCCATAGATTTAAGTTCAGAATTAGTATAATTACTATAGTCATAACTTTCTTTTTCTTCATCAGATAATTCATAATTATAAAGTAATGCTTTTATATATAAACCACTACCACCTACTATAATAACATTTTTATCTTCACTTATTAATTTATCTAATATAAGTCTACCATTCTTTTGATAATCATATATAGAATATTGTTCATCTAAAGTAATTAAATCCATCATATGATGAACAATACCACACTTCTCTTCTTCTGTAACTTTAGCTGTCGCAATAGATGCTTCTTTATATAACGCAGTTGAGTCAGCATTAATAATTTCAGCATTTAATTCACGAGCTAAACTAATAGATGCTTTAGTCTTACCAGTAGCAGTAGCTCCAACTATAACAATAATTTTACTCATTATCTTCACCCCTAAAATCCATAACTAACTTTTTAGTATCCTTATATACTATATCCCCATCTTCATTTAATTCATAGCCTAGAGAATCTAATAAATCCATAAACTCTTTAATACTATCTCTTATTTCCTTATATTTATCTATCATGAATTAACTCTCTTAAATAACTTTTCAAGTTCATATATAGGATACTTAATAATAGTAGGTCTACCATGAGGACAAGTATATGGAAATTCACACTTAAATAATCTATTTAATAACACTTCTTGCTCACTATAAGAAATATTAGTATTAGCTTTAACACTCATCTTACAAGATAACATAATAGCAGCACTTTCACAAAACTTAACTCTATCAAATTTACCTTTTAATTCAATAAATAATTCAAGTATTCTTCTAATACTTTCTTCTTCGTATCCTTCTTTTAACCAAGATGGATGACTAGTAACTCTAAAAGTATTAATACCAAATTCTTCTATTTCAAATCCTAAATTTCTTATTTCATCTATATTTTCATTAATAGACATAGCTTCACTTTCAGTATATTCAAAAGTAAGTGGAAATAACATAGAAGTAGTATAAACATCTTTATCTTTTAAAGCATTCATATATTTCTCATAATTAATTCTTTCATTAGCAGCATGAATATCTATCATATACATAATATCTTCATCTTGAGCTATTAAATAAGTTCCAAGAGCAAGACCAACAGGTTTAATAAGAACACTTTCTTTATCAAATTCACTTTCATTATAAGTAGATTCTTCCTCTTTAACATCAAAGTTAAGTCTAATATTTTCAATAACTTTAACAGGAGTTTCTACTACCTCTTCTTCTTTCTTTTCAGTATATGCTTTAAATACATTATCTGTTTTAATAATAGCACTTCTTATAGTAGAAAAAAGTAAATCTTCTAAACTCTCAAACTTAGAAAATTTAATATCTTGTTTAGTAGGATGAATATTAACGTCCACAAGCGTTGGATCAGTTATTATATTTATAACAACAACAGGATACTTATTATCAGCAAGTACTGTATGATAAGCATCTTTAATACATCTATTTACATTTATATTATTAACTACTCTTCCATTAACTAAAATAATCATACTATTACGATTAGATTTAGATACATTAATATTACTTACATAACCATCTATCATATAATCATAATTTTCAGCACTTATATGAACCATATTCTTAGATGTATTATATCCAAAAATCTCATGAATAGTTTTAAATAAATCATCACTACCGCTAGTCTTAATTAAAGTTTTATCATCGTTTATTAAAGTAAAACTAATATCAGGATGAGATAAAGCAATCTTTTCAATAAAATTACAAGTTAAGTTAAGTTCAGATGTAACACTCTTCATAAACTTAAGTCTAGCTGGAGTATTATAAAATAACTTTTTAACTTCAATAATAGTACCCACTCTCATACTTCCTACTGATGTTTCAATTAATTTACCACCATTAATTTTAACAAGCGTAGATTCATTTCCATCATAAGTATCAAGTACTATATCACTAACACTACTTATCGCAGCAAGAGCTTCACCACGAAACCCTAAAGTATTTATAAAATATAAATCATTCTCAGTTTTAATTTTAGATGTAGCATGACGACTAAAACATATAATAGCATCTTCTCTACTCATTCCACATCCATCATCAACTATCTTAATAGATGTACATCCTGCTTCAATAAGTTCTATTTTAATATTCTTACTACCTGCATCAATACTATTTTCTACAAGTTCTTTAACAACATTAGCAATTCTTTCAACTACTTCACCAGCAGCAATCTTATTTGCTAAGTTTTCACTCATTACATTAATCTTACCCATATTAAATCATACTCTTTCTTAAAGTAACAAGTTTAGTATCTAAAGTATAAATACGAATATTACCAGGTTTAGTAACTCTAATAAATCCAAGACCATTAATTACAATATCTACACTTTCAAAAACATCATAACTAATACTAGGTAAATCAGTTAATTTAGAGTTCTTTTCCTTAACTTTCTCATATCTTAACTTATCACTCATATAGAAACTAAAACTATTCATTTTAGGCCCATTATTATCTATTCTAAGAAAATCATTAACTACTATAGAATATCCTTTTCTAGTTTGAAAAGTCTTAACTCTAATTTCCTTCTTTGGATAACACTTAACAATTTTCTTATAATCAATATAATTATATATAGCACTATTATCAATAAACCCAGGAGTATCTACAATAGTAAGTTTCTTACTAACTTTCATAGTTATATAACTAGCAGTAGTATTAGGTACACTACTAGTAGTAATAACAGGTTTTAAAGATAAACTAGATAATATTTGATTAATGAATGTACTCTTACCAGCATTAGTAAAACCAACTATGTATAGTCTTCTAACGTTATCTTCTTCCATTCTTTTCATAAATGAATCAATATTATATTTTTTAACAGAAGATACACACATAATATTATCAGTATCTAATATATTATTTTTAATATATTCTATAAGTTTTCTATCTTTTAAACTCTTAGGTAATATATCTCTTTTAGTAACAATTATATATTTATTATTTTTAAATTTCTTTATATATTTCTTTATATTATCATTAATGTTTATAGGATCCACCAAAAAAGCAACAGATGCCATTTTATCACTATTAATATTTCTAATAATTCCATCTGTATCAATCTTTTTATCTAAAACACTGTATTCTCCATAATGTATAATTTTAAAACATCTTTCACAATATTCACTCTTATCATATACATTTAATCTAACAAAACCTTCATCATTGATTCTCTCAGTTTGAAGAACACTACCACATCCTATACACTTTTTAATCATAATAACTTCCTCTTTTAAACACATCTTTCTTTTCTAAAGAACCATATATATACTTTTCTACTATTCTAGCAAAAAAAGTAACACTATAATCATCCTTACTAAGTGGATTAACAAGTACACTAACAATATCCATCTTATTAGCTCCCCATACATCAGTAAGTAATTGATCTCCTATCGCAGCTACTTCAGTATGTTTATACTTAAATCTCTCTAATATTTTTTCGTATTTATCTTTTCTTGGCTTTAATGCAAAAGCACAAGCATCTACATTTAAATAATTCTTAAATGCTTCTACTCTATATTTAGGAGCATTAGATAATATAATTATCTTAAATCCTTTATCTTTTAATTCTTCAAATAACTTTTTAACTCTCTTAGTAGGCTTAGAAACATGACTAGGAGTTATAGTATTATCTAAATCAAAAAGTAAGCATCTAATACCTTTTTTAAATAACTTATCATAATTTATATAATATATGCTCTTTTGATAAACATCAGGCATAAACTTTTCAACCATTTTTCACACATCCTCACATTAAATTATATCAGTTTTTTATAATAAAAAAAAGATTAATCTTTTAAGATTAATCTAATAAGTTATGTATAAAGTCAAGAGGACACTTACATCTAGCACATACTGTCATACATATTTCTTCTCCATCACAAGGAGAACAACAATCATCCTTATGTCTAATAGTATCAATTATAAGAATAGCAGCAAATAATACAACTACTATAACAATAACACTAACTATTTTAAGAATTAATTTCTTCATTAATAAAGTCTCTCCTCATATTCAAATTCTTGATCTAAAATACATACTGTATCACCATGTTTAGCACCTAACTCTTTAAGTTCATCATCAACACCTAAATGTTTAAGTTTAGATGCAAATCTTAAAGCAGCTTCATCACTATTAAATTTAGTCATCTTAAGTAACTTTTCAAGTTCAGGTCCAGTAATAATCCATTTATTACCTTCATGAAGAATTCTATATGGTTTTTCATTTCTAAATTCATATAATACATAATCTTCAAATTCTTCTTTACCATATACATCTTCATCACTAGTATCCTGAAGTATTTCACTTAATTTAAATATAAGTTCTTTAGTACCATCTAATGTAGCAGCAGATACTTCAATAATTGTAGAATCTGGATATGCTTTTTTAAATTTCTCTAAATTATCTTTAGATACTTCTAAATCCATTTTATTAGCAATTATAATTTCTTTTTTATTAAATAACTTTTCATCATAATTTTTAAGTTCATTACGAATAATTTCATAATCACTTACTACATCTCTACCATCAACCTCACCCATATCAAGTACATGAGCAACAATCTTACAACGACTAGCATGTTTTAAGAATTTATCTCCTAAACCAATACCATCACTAGCTCCTTCAATCATACCAGGTAAGTCAGCAACAACATAACTATAGTCTCCAGCTTTAACTACACCTAAATTTGGTACTAAAGTAGTAAAATGATAATCAGCTATTTTAGGTTTAGATGCAGAAATAACACTTATTAATGAACTCTTACCTACACTTGGAAAACCAATTAATCCAACATCTGCTAAAAGTTTAAGTTCACATAAAACATTTCTCTCTTCACCAGGTTCACCATATTCACTAGTATATGGAGCTTTATTCTTATTAGACATAAAAGCAGCATTACCTTTACCACCACGTCCACCTTTACAAACTACACATTCTTGTCCATCACTAACTAAATCACAAATAATTAAATTAGTATCAGTATCTTTAATAGTAGTTCCAATAGGTACAACAATAACAGTATCTAAAGCACTAGCACCAGTTTGATTTCTACCTCTTCCTGGACTACCAGGATTTCCTTTTAAAACTTTTTTATATCTTAAATCTACTAAAGTACGAAGACCTTTATCAGCTTTAAAAATGATACTTCCACCACGGCCCCCATTACCACCATCAGGTCCACCTAAAGCAACAAACTTTTCACGTAAAAAAGAAGTACATCCATCTCCACCTTTACCAGCGATAAGTTTTAAATTAACTTCATCTATAAACATAGTTATCCCCTCATTTCGTGGTAATTATAACATAAATATTAATATAAATCTATAAAAAAACACTTAAATTAATAAGTGTCTATTTAAAACTTAATATATATGGACTATCAATTAATCCGTTTCCACCAGTAATAACAGTATTATCATTACTTATAGATATTACTGGATATAACTTAAATCCATCACCATGACTATATAAAGTAATACCTTCATTAAGTCCATACAAGTATACTTTACTACCACTATAGTATGAAGGTGTCATTAATCCAAGTTTACCATAATTATTTAAGAAAGATTCACCTTTTCCTTCATAAGTAACACCAGAATATATAATTTCATCAAGACTTAATAATCCAACTGGATAATTAATATTTTCACTCTTACTAAATCTATCAGTAACGTTTTTACATTCTAAAGTTGGATGTAACTTATTATTTACTTTATTATACCCTTCATAATAAGTAACTTCATCTGCAAAACCTTTACCTTCATAAATACTTCTATCATTACAATAAATACTATCATTTCCATAATTATCACTACTAATTAAAGAACTTAAATTATTTTTAAAGAAACCCTCTAAATTCTTTTTAGCAACACTATCATTAGTATTTAAATGAACAAGTGAGTAATCATTAGAGTTAACACTACCATACATATATCCTATACCAGCATTATCACTATACATAGAATTAAATTCACTATCTATACCATTAGTGTACATAAGCTTAATATCACCTGAATCAGTAGTTCTAATAATTCTAAATAACATATTATTTAATTTAACATAATTATTAAGTACATTACCTCTATAAAAATATATAGGATTTATATTACCATCATTATTTTCATCAATATAATTTATTTCATTTGTGAAGTATAAACCTTCACCACCACCAGTAATATAATCTACATCTTTATCATTTATAACTTTATTATCTCTTAACATAACACAAGCTAAATCCTTAGATTCATTATTACATTTATCAAACATTTTATAAGTGTACTCTACAACATTAATCTTAGTACTAAAAGATTTATTTTGATTATAATTTTGATCTTTATTAGTATCTATAAACTTAATATTAATATTATATTCATGAGTTTGTCCACTAATAATACCAACTCCATCAGTTAAATAATGAGAATTTTCATTTAATGAAAGTAACTCTATACCATCACATTCACCAATTACTTCAGAACTTGCATTATCTCTAACAACACATGTCGCACTAAGTACAATTTCTTCATTTAGAAATTCATTAGTATATTCATTTAATATTAATGAATATTTAGTATCTAAAGTACCAGTATTCTTAACATATAAAGTTTTATTAATTGCATCTCCTGGATAAATATTAGTAGCAACTACCTCATCCCCATCTATAAAAGTAAGTTCTAATGTTCCCATAGTAACAACAATATCTTTAGCATTTTCATTACCTGTAATAGTAAGAGTAAAATATGCATAAGAAGATATTACAGAACTTATTAAAACAAACATAATAACTAAAACAAATGATTTACGTGTTCTCATATCTATTCTCCTTATATTTAGTCTATCATAATTATAATAATTATTCAATTAAAAAACCCAATTAAAATTAGGTCTTTTTTATTTATCATCTAAACTTCTTAAATAAGACATAACACTATAAGCAGCAACAGTTCCATCATTAACTGCAGTAGTTAACTGACGAACATTTTTACTTACACAATCTCCCGCTACAAAAATATTCTCATATTTAGTTTTAGTATTATTTCCAATAAAATAATTACTTTCATCTAAATCTAATATATCACTTGCAAAAGAAGTTGCAGCATCAAGTCCAATTGCTAAAAATACAGCAGAAACATCAAGCGTTTTAACATTACCTTTAGTATCAATATCAATAGATTCTAATGAGTCTTCTCCATTATATTTAACTAAATTAGTATCATATATAACTTCAATATTAGAAGTATTCATAATCTTATCATAAAGTAATTTATCACATTTAAGTTTATTACCTCTATAAATTAAATATACTTTAGAACACATATTAGCTAAATATATAGCATTACCACAAGCACTATTAGATCCACCTATTACAGCTACGTCTTTATTCTTATAAAATGCTCCATCGCATGATACACAAAAATGAACACCACTTCCAATTAAATCAACTTCATTTGGAAGACCTAAAGTTCTATATTTAGCACCAGTAGCAAGAATAATAGCTTTAGCAGTATATTCTCCTTCTTCAGTAACTACTTTATTTTCATAAACTTTAGTAACAGTTTCAATTAATATTTCCACTCCAAGTTCATCAACTTGTTCATATAAATTATCAGCAAGTTCACTACCACTAATCTTCTTAAATCCAGGATAATTTTCCACTAAAGGACTAGAAGCTATTTGACCACCAATAGTCTCTTTTTCAAATATAGCACATTTATATCCTGCTCTAGCTAGGTAAATACCAGCTGTAAGTCCAGCTGGTCCTCCACCTACTATAATAACATCATACATTATTTAGTCATTTCTCCAATAAATTTCTTAATATTAGATAAATTAGCAATAACTTCATGATCATTATCTTTAACAACAACTAATGTTGGAGCTTGTTTAACACCATAATATTTAGTAGTATCTGCTTCTTTTTCAGCATCTACATATTCATATTTAATTTTAGCTTCATCTAATAATTTTTTAGCAATCTTACAGTTTGGGCAAGTCTTAGTTCCGAATAGATAAATTCCATCTTTACTTTCATGACTATGTGGTTCTTTAGAACCTTCAAGATTATAAGTACATCTCATCTTATATTCTTTACTCTTACCATCATTCCAGTTTTTAACAGGACGATAATATCCAGTTATACGACTATATATTTCAGTGTCTTCTCCACACTTAGGACACTTACTAACTTCACCATCAAAGTATCCATGATTTTTACATACTGAATAAGTTGGACTTATTGTATAGTATGGTAATTTATAATTATCTGCGATAGTTTTAACTAACTTAGCAGCACTCTTCCAATCTGGTAATCTTTCACCTAAGAATGCATGGAATACAGTACCAGAAGTATATAGAGTTTGAAGTTCATCTTGAATATCTAAAGCTTCAAATATATCTTCAGTAAATCCTACTGGTAAGTGACTACTATTAGTATAATATGGAGTTTCATCATCACTAGCAGTAATAATATCTGGATATAATGATTTATCTTTCTTAGCAAATCTATATGTAGTACTTTCAGCTGGAGTAGCTTCTAAGTTATAAAGGTCCCCATATTCTTCTTGATAATCAGAAAGTTTTTCTCTCATGTAATTTAATACATCTTTAGTAAACTTTTGAGCTTTTTCATTAGTTAAATCTTCACCTAACCATTTAGCATTTAAACAAGCTTCATTCATACCTACAAGACCAATTGTAGAGAAGTGATTACTAAATGAACCTAAATATCTCTTAGTATAAGGATAAAGACCTTCATCTAATAATTTAGTAATAACGTTTCTCTTAACCTTTAAACTTCTAGCAGCAATATCCATAAGTTTTAAAAGTCTATCATAGAAATCTTTTTCATCTTTAGCTAAATAAGCTATTCTTGGCATATTAATTGTAACAACACCGATAGATCCAGTTGATTCACCACTACCGAAGAATCCACCTGATTTCTTTCTAAGTTCTCTTAAGTCAAGTCTAAGTCTACAACACATACTTCTAACATCAGAAGGTTCCATATCACTATTAATATAATTTGAAAAATATGGAGTTCCGTATTTAGCAGTCATTTCAAATAATAATTTATTATTTTCAGTTTCACTCCAGTCAAAATCTTTAGTAATTGAATATGTTGGGATTGGATATTGGAATCCACGTCCATTAGCATCTCCTTCAATCATAATTTCAATAAATGCTTTATTGATCATATTCATTTCTTTTTGACAATCTTTATATTTAAAATCTACTTCTTTTCCACCGATAATACAATTTAATTCAGCTAAATCATTTGGTACTACCCAGTCTAAAGTAATATTTGTAAATGGCGCTTGTGTTCCCCATCTACTAGGAGTATTAACACCATAAATAAATGATTGAATACATTGTTTAACTTCTTTTTGAGTTAATTTATCTACTTTAACAAATGGAGCTAAATAAGTATCAAAAGAACTAAATGCTTGAGCACCAGCCCATTCATTTTGCATAATACCTAAGAAATTAACCATTTGATTACATAAAGTACTTAAATGTTTTGCAGGAGAAGATGTAATTTTACCTGGAACTCCACCTAATCCTTCTTGAATTAATTGTTTTAAACTCCATCCAGCACAATAACCAGTTAACATAGATAAATCATGTAAGTGAATATCACAATTTCTATGAGCATCAGCTACTTCTTTATCATATACTTCACTTAACCAATAATTAGCAGTAATAGCACCAGAGTTACTTAAAATTAAACCACCTACTGAATAAGTAACAGTTGAGTTTTCTTTAACTCTCCAGTCAGTTACATTAACATAACTATTAACTACTTCTTTATAGTCTAATATAGTGCTTTCCATAGCTCTTTGTCTTTCATGTAACTTACGATATAAAATATATGCTTTAGCAACATCAGTATATCCAGCTTGAGAAAGTACATGTTCAGCACTATCTTGAATATCTTCAACATTTACAATATTATCAACTATTTTTTCTTCAAAGTCAGCAGTAACTTTAAGTGCTAAAAAGTCAATAACATTAGAGTCATAATTCTTATTTTCAGCTTCAAAAGCTTTAGTGATTGCATCCCCTATCTTATTAATATCAAAATTAACTATTTTTCCATCTCTTTTTCTTACCTTATACATAATATATTACCTCCTTAAATTGTATAATTAACGAATATTTACATTTGGATAATGTTTAATTTTCATTCTTATTTTTTCTAATTCATCTTTACTAAAACTATGTAATGACTTATCAATAACATTTTCACTATTTTGAAAATTCTGTAAGAAATACTTGTCATCTTTAAACTCTTCACATAATTTAAGTATCTTATCTATATCATGAAACTCTTTAACTATAGTAGTTCTAAATTCATAATCAATATTACTTTCTCTTAAGAGTTTAATACTCTTCTTAATATTATCAACTATAACCTTAACTCCACATATAGTAGAATATTCATCATAAACATTTTTAACATCCATCGCTACATAATCAACTAACTCTTCATCAATAAGTTCTTTTAAAACTAAATAATTACTACCATTAGTATCTAATTTAATTTTAAGCCCTAAATCTTTAACTTTTCTCATAAAAAGTTTTAAGTCTTTTTGTAATGTTGGTTCTCCCCCACTTACTACTACACCTTCTAAAACACCTTTTCTCTTATTTAAGTATTCAAAGATATCATTTTCAGGTATAATTCCATCTTCACTATTAATAAAGATACTATTTTGACAAAATGGACATTTAAAGTTACATCCTTGAGTAAATACAATCGTAGATAAATGTCCAGGATAGTCAGTTAACGAAAGTTTTAAGTGACCACTTATTCGCATAAATTATCACCTCCAACAAATCTAACTATACCCACATCATTATCAATCAATTCATTTATAATCTTCTTAATCTTATCACAAGAAGAATTCTTATTTATTTTGATATTTTTAAACGCACCACCAGGAATTAACTTCTGAATAGTACCTACACCACTATATGTATTAAGCGTGTCACAAATAAGATCATATTCATTCTTATCAGTAATACCTTTTCTAATACCATATATAGCTTTATCAAAAGATACAAATTCTCTTCTTACCTTTTTATTATATGGTTCACATATATAGAAATTAAGCTTAGTTTTAACTATAAAAGAATTACATTTATCATTAATATATTTAATTATTTCTTTTAATAATTTATCTTTTTTAGTTTCATCCTTAGATAATAAACTAACACATTCAGATAAACCAACAAGTCCGATAAATAAGTCACCGTTTTTAATAACTTTTCTTATCTTTCCACCAGACTCTAACTTCTCACAACTAAATATATTATTATCAAATAAATTATTATAATTATTTTTACTCTTATTACCAATCATCTCAAATGTAAGTAATAATTCATTTTTAACAAGTTCAAGTTCTTCATCAAGCGCTTTATAAAATTCATTTTTATTAGCATTTTCATATTCAAGACCAAGTCTTGCCATATTAATAGATGTTGTCGCTACTACCATTCTTCCATTAGAAGTATTAATATCATTAGTATTTTCAAATACTCTCATACCATTACTAAAATATTCAACATCTTCTTCATTCTTATTATAACTAGTATTCATAAATGATAATAAAATATTCTTATTTAAGTTTATTAATTCTATAACCCTACATAGAAGTTTATCATCACTACTTCTTACCTTATATATAATAGGTACCTTACTTAAATATTCATATTCACGAATATTATCTATTAAAGCATTACTTATTATTTCACCTATATAACTATCATTAGTACCAAAACTAATGCTATATTTACCTTTATTCTTATCATTTTGAAGCTTATTAAGTATTTTATGTATCTTTCTATCAATAAGCCTCTTAACCTTATTTAAAGCATCTATATAAGCATTATCAAATACTCTTTTAATACTATCATTTAATATAAATTGATCATAATTATTAATCTCAAACGGTAACTTAGTTTCTTTATCAATTAATTCATTAAGTCTTCTAAGATTAATATATTCAGATACACCAACTATATTTAAATAATTAAATAAATATTCTTTATAATAATGTTTAAATTTACAAAAAACATATTTTTCAAATAAATAATCTATAGAAGGAATACTAAGTTCACCACTCACTTCTTCCTTAGTATCTAATATAAAATTAAGAGTTTCATCTATAGAATTAGTTCTACTAATAAAGTCATCCATCATTAAATGAGTATGAGATACCATCCCAAGTGGGAAACATTCCATATCATGAATATAAATGTATCCTTCTTCATGACTTCTTAAATATTTATTATCTATAATATATGATTTAGTAAACTCATTAGTGATTATCTTTCCATAATTAATAATAATTTCTTTAGGAAGTAAATCATTATCATTTCTTAAAGCATCACTCTTAAGTATCTTTTCAATGGCCTTAACAAATTTATGTTGGTTCTTACTACCAAAAACTTGTCTTGAATTAGCCCTTTTAGTTCTGTATTGATGAAATGCATTATATACATCAAAATATTTCTTTTCCTTTAGAATATTCTCTATTATATCTTGAATATCTTCAACATTAATAGTCTTTCTATCTATATATAAAGTCTCAATACAAAGAAGAACTTCTTCGTATATTTTATTAATATGTTTTTCACCATATTTGCCGTTTAAGTTATCAAAAGCATTCTTAATCGCAACCGCTATTTTATGCGCATTAAACCCTACCCTTTGACCACTTCTTTTGACGACAACAAGTTCATCAAATAAGTCCTTCTTCATAATTAATATTACCTCTCTATTAACTAAACTAATCTTAACAAACATCAAAATAAAAGTAAATGTTTTTTTTATTATTTTTTTACTTTTTTAAAAACTTTACAATTTTAAATTTTATATTTTTTATTAAAAAAAACATTTAACCCCTCTATTTAAAAGAAAAACTTAATTTTCATATTATTTGTTCGCTTTACATAGAATAAAATATGATAAAAAAATTAATTGAATACTTAAAAAAACTAAAAGTTTTAACAACAAGCTACTCTATAAATATTTTTGATAACCCACTGTCTGAAAAAGAAGAAAATGAAACAATAGATAAATATTTAAAAGGAGATAAAGAAGCAAGAAACAAATTAATTAAACATAATTTAAGACTAGTCGCACACATAGTAAAAAAGTATGAAAACAATATTACTTCACAAGATGATCTAATAAGTATAGGCACTATAGGACTTATTAAAGGAATAGATTCATATAAACCTAGTAAAGGTGTTAAACTAACTACTTATGCCGCTAAATGCGCTGAAAATGAGATATTAATGCATTTTAGAAGTAATAAAAAATATCAAAACAATATAAGTCTAAACGAAACAATAGCTCATGATAAAGAAGGATACCCTATTTCATTAATAGATGTATTAAAAAGCGAAACAATAGATTTTGAAAACATAATAGAAACAGAAGATAATATTAAAAACTTAAATAAATATTTAAAATGTCTTAATAAAAGAGAATTAGAAATAATAAAAATGAGATACGGACTATTTAACACAAAAGAATTAACTCAAAAAGAAATAGCAAAACATCTAAATATATCAAGAAGTTATGTTTCAAGAATAGAAAAAAGAGCATTAATTAAAATGCTCCGTAAATTTATTCAAAATAATAATTATTAATCTCTTTTCATTTGTCTTCTAAGTGCATAATTTTTAATAGTAAATCCACACTTATCAAATAAGTCATTAGAAGTTAACTCTAAATTCTCATCATCATAAGAAGAACTAAATCCAACTACACTACCATATAAATCTTGTGCATGAACAGTAGTATCAACTTTAGAATCAACAATTTTAAAATGATCACAACTACCTACTACTCCACCTACAAAATCATATCCTGTGACATTAGATTTAACATTAGCATCTTTTAAGTTAACGTTTTCACTAACATCTCCCGCAATACTACCTACTTCTTTATAACCTTCTACAGTAATATTATTAAAGTTAACTCCTCTTATATATAGATTTCTTAAATTACCAAAAAAACCTACCTTTTTAGACCCATTTCCTTTAATTACAACATTAGATATAGAATGATTCATTCCATACATAATAACACTCGCATATGGCTTTAAAAGAGTTAAAAACTCATTATTTTTAAAGTCAATATCATTAGCAAGAATAACAATTATTCTAGCATCCCCTCTAATTAATCTTATTTTCTCAAAATCTTCTATAGTTTTAACAACTATAACTTTAGTTTTCATATACCTTCCTTACTTTAATATTAGTTTCTTTTCATATAAATCAATTAATTCACTTACAGTTTCTCGCGTTCCCTCTTCCTCAACTAAAGACAAAATTATATTTTCAGATAAACCATAAGAAGATAAAATTCTCCTATAGTATCTTATGTCTTCAGCCATAATATCATCACTAACTTCAATATCACAAATAAGTTCAATAATTAAAGATAATAAACCATTGTAAACTAAGGCAGAATAACAATCATTATTACTTGTAGTATAAATAGTACTCCTACCATCTAAATCAATAATATTAACGTTAAAACCCCTCGATATTAATATATTACTATGAGATAAATTATTACTTCTAGAATTATCTGGACAGTTAGTTAAATCAAAATGATATATATTATTATTAATAAGTTCAGAAATATTATCAAGAAGCCTTCTAAGTATTAAAACTCTCTTTTTCCTACTCAAAACACCCCATATCTTATGAAGTTCAATTGAAGACTTATGTCTTTTAATCAAAGAACCTCTAAATATTCCATCAACATACACCAATGCCTTAGGAAGAGATGTATTCTTAACAAATCTTTGCCTATTAATTGCTTCCAAAATAGTATTAGGACTATATGCCTTTAATACACCATTTGCAGTATCAAATTTTTCAAAAGATATAAAAGAGGAACATTCCTTATATATTTTAAGCAAATAATCATTTGAGTAAATATATACCCTAGCATCTTTCCCTTCTCCTAGTAATTTATCTTCATATTTAGAAAACTCATCACCAGTTAAATAAAGAGAATTATTATTTATTAATTTCACACTATATATGTCTCCTCCATCAGCAAATAAATTATATAAAAAAAGATATATAAAGTCAATTATATATCTTTTATATTATCTATTTAACTTGTTTAACAACCACATTCATAGAATAATCATTAATTTTAACTTCTTCACCATCATTTTCTTCAAACTTAATATCTAAAGCTAAAACTTCATCCATAATATAATCCTTAAATTCATCAATAGCATCTTTAACTTCACTAGAACTATAATATGTCATATTGATTCTATCAGCTATATCAAAACCACTAGTCTTTCTTAAATTTTGTATCTTAGATACAACTTCACGAGCAAGACCTTCATTAATTAAATCTTGATTTAAACGAGTATCAATAACTACAGTCTTATAATTTAACATAACAGATACATATCCTTCTTTAGATACAACATCACGAAGAACATAACTACTAAGTACATCATATGATGTACCATCAAGGTCAACTGTTAAATTACCACTTTCTAGTTTCACTTTATCTTCATCACTTATATTTTTTAAGTATTCACCAAATTTACCAACATTACTTCCAAATACTTTACCTACTTCTTTAAAGTTTGGCTTATAATTAACACTAATATATTCATCAAGTGATTCAGCCCAAGTAACATTCTTAACATTTAATTCTTCCATAAATAAAGATTCAAATTCACTGATTTTATCTTTATATTTACTTTCAAATATAACTTCATTAATTGGTTGACGAACTTTAATTTTAGCTTCTTCACGAATATTTCTAGCATAACTAATAAGTTCAATTACAAGATCCATCTTACTTTCAAGTTCATTATCAATAAGTTTTTCATCATATGTTGGATAATCACTTAAATGAACACTTTCTTCTCCAGTTAAATTAGTATATATTTCTTCACTAATAAAAGGAACAATTGGACTAATTAACTTACACACACCAACTAAAACATCATAAGTAGTTTTGTATACAGCCTTTTTAGAAGTATCTAATTCACTACCCCAGAATCTACGTCTATTTCTTCTAATATACCAGTTAGATAAGTCATCACACACAAAATCTTGAATTAAATGAACTGTCTTATTAAAGTCATAATTATCCATTTCATGAGTAACATTCTTAACTAAATTATTATATTTAGAAATTAACCATTTATCTATATCTTCTAACTCTTTATATTTAACATCAAATTCTCTTGGATCAATATTATCTGTATTAGCATACATTTGGAAGAATGCATATGTATTTTTTAAAGTATTGAAGAATTTAGAATTAACTTCTTTAATTCCATCTTCATCAAACTTAAGCGGAGTCCATACTGGACTAGTATATAACATATACCAACGAGTAGCATCAGCACCATATTTATCTAAAATAGTAAATGGTTCAACAGCATTTCCTCTACTCTTATGCATCTTTTGACCAAATTTATCAAGTAATAAGTCATTTACAAGTACATTCTTGTATGGACTTTTACCAGTTAAGAATACAGAAATAACTATTAATGAATAGAACCAACCTCTAGTTTGATCAAGTCCTTCAGCAATAAAATCAGCTGGAAAATGACTTTCAAAATATTCTTTATTTTCAAATGGATAATGATATTGAGCAAATGGAACAGCACCACTATCAAACCAAACATCAATAACATCTGGAATTCTTGTCATTTCTTTACCACAATGTGGACACTTAATATGAACATTATCTACATATGGTTTATGTAAGTCTATTGTATTATCAATCTTTTCAATTGATTTAGAAACAAGTTCATCAATAGAACCTATCATTTCCTTATGACCACATTCACAAGTCCAAAGTGGAATTGGACATCCCCAATAACGACTTCTTGAAATACCCCAATCTTGTAAGTTTTCAAGCCAGTTAGCAAATCTCTTTTCACCTACATAATCAGGGAACCAATTAACTTGTTTATTAGCTTCAATTATTTTATCTTTAAACTCAGTAACTTTAATATACCAAGCTGGTTTAGCCATATAAATTAATGGCGACTTACATCTCCAACAATGAGGATAATTGTGACTTAATTTAATTTTCTTAAATAACTTATCATTTTCTTTTAAGTATTTAATTATCTCAATTTCAAGTTCAGGATCAGTAACCACTCTATCTTTCCATGGACCATCAACATATTTACCACTTAAATCAACTGGTTGTAACATAGGTAAATCATATCTTTGACCTACTAAATTATCATCAGCACCAAATGCAGGAGCAATATGTACTATACCAGTACCATCTTCCATAGTTACATAATTATCGCATGTAACAAAAAATGCTTTTTTATCTACACTTAAGAATGGTAATAATTGATCATATTCAATATATTCTAAATCTTTTCCTACATATTTTTCAACAACTTCATAGTCTTCACCTAATACCTTATCAGCTAAACTACTAGCAAGAATAAACTTATATCCTTTACTATCAACCTTAACATATTCTTCATCAGGATTAACGCAAAGTGCAACATTAGCCATTAAAGTCCAAGGTGTAGTTGTCCATACTAAGAAATATTCATCTTTATCTTTTAATTTAAATGGAACAATTACAGAATTAACATCTACTTCCTTATATCCATCAGCAACTTCATGAGTAGAAAGCTCAGTTCCACATCTAGGACAATATGGTAAAATCTTATGACTATGATATACAAGTCCAGCATCAAAGAATTCTTTTAAAATCCACCATTCAGATTCAATAAATTCATTTTTAAATGTAATATAAGCATTCTCAGTATCAATAAATTGACCCATTCTATCAGTAAGACGAACAAATTCACCTTCATTAAGTCTTACGTTCTTTTTACATTCTTCATTGAATTTTTCAACACCATAATCTTCTATATCTTTCTTGTCTTTAAATCCAAGTTTCTTTTCTACATTAACTTCTGTAGGAAGACCATGAGTATCCCAACCAATCTTACGTTCAACTTTATACCCTTTCATAGTTTTATACTTACATGCTGCATCTTTTAATATTTTAGCAAGCATATGGTGTACACCAGGAAAACCATTAGCATAAGCTGGACCATCATAGAAAACAAAATCTTCACTATCTTTTCTATTTTCAATAGATTTATTTAAGATATCAATTTTCTTCCAATGATCAGTTTGAGCCATTTCAAGTTCACTGACTGCACCTTTTCTTAGTTCCTTAAACTTTTCCATAAATATTCTCCTCTCAAAATAAAAAGGATGGCGCAAGGAGTCATAAAGACGGTGCCATCCTTTTGTTTACTTAATTAAAATAACGCCTATTAAGCGTGTCTATCTTATCCATAGACATCATCAGAAGTGATTCATATATAATATTAGTTATTAGTTCACACCAGCCACTAACTCTCTTTAACATTAATTATATAACGTCTTCCTCATTTGATTTCAATAAAAAGATTATAACACACAAATATTTGTATGTAAAGTATAAAAAAAGACTTAAATTTTAAGTCTAATATAACATATCTATAAAAGGAGATATAAGATCTTTAAAATATAAAGTAATTAATGCTCCCATAAGTAGAAACGGTCCAAAAGGAATAATACCCTCTTTATTTTTAGCAGATACAATTAATGAAAAGAAAAGCCCAATAAAAGATGCTATAGATAAACTAACTAAAGAATATATAATTCCAGAAGAAAGTCCAATTATTCCCATTAATTTAATATCCCCATCTCCTAAAGATTCTCTTTTAAACATAATGTTTCCAGCAAACTTAATTCCAAGCATAACTAAAAACATAGCAGCTCCACTTATAATATAAAATATCGCATCGTTAAATTCTAAGAAAGAAAATAATGTTATTATAAGCGCAATACCAGAAAAAATAAGTACTCTATCCGATATATAAAAATATAGAAAATCACTAACTATAGTTACAATTAACGCACATGTAAGAATTGTAGAAACAAAAAATTCAAATGTAAAATCAAACATTAAATAATTACATAAGAATAATAAAGCACACGCTATTTCAACAAAAAAGTAAATAAAGCTAATTGGTTTTTTACAATAAGCACATTTACCTTTTAAAACAATATAAGATACAATTGGAATATTCATATACCATTTTAATGATTTCTTACAATGAGGGCAAAAACTACTTGGATAAGAAGTTTTTATTTTGTTTGGTATTCTATATCCCATACATCCTAAAAAACTTCCTAAAACCGCTCCAAGTACAGTAATTAAAATCATAATGAATATTTTTTCCATAAGTCCCCCTTAAGCAACTGTTCCGTAAATTCCGAACATTGGTACTAAGATAGAAACAACGATTAAACCTACAGTTACAGCTAAGAACATAATCATAATAGGTTCAATAAATGTTTTAATCATACCAATCATATTTCTTTGTCTCTTTTGATAGAAGTCAGCTACTTTATCAAGCATAGCAGCAAGTTCACCAGTACTTTCACCAGTAACAATCATATAATATGCTATTTCTGGTACAGCCCAGTGATCTTTAAATGATTCACTCATCTTTTCACCTTTAAGAAGGTTATTAATTGTGTGATACATTATCGCTTTATAAATTTCGTTATTAGTTATTTTACCAAGAATATCAATACTATCTCCGATAAGTACATTGTTTTTATTTAGTGTAGCAAATGTACGAGAGAATAATGATATTTCTTTAGATATAATTATGTCACCTACAGTTGGTAACTTCATACATAATGATTGCATCATAGTCTTAAATGCTTTAACTTTCTTATATAAAAGTACAAATGCAGTAACAGATACAACTATAACAGCAATAATTGTCATATATTCAGTTCTTAAATAAGCAGAAATGTTAAGCATTGTTTGAGTTAATGGATTAATTTCAGCATCCATTGATTCGTAAACATCAACAAATTGTGGAATGATATATGTAAGCATGAATACTACAACACCAATAGCAACAAGCATGATTACACATGGATATGCAAGAGCACTAACAATTTCTCTCTTAGTATCATTCATTTCTTGATAATATGCAGCCATCTCATCAAGAGTACCTTCGATATCACCTATCATTTCAGATGATTTAATCATATTTATAAGTAATGCAGGGAATACGCTACCTTGATTCTTTAACGCATCACTAAATGTATTACCCATTGTTAAGTCATATATAATTGATTCATATACAGCTTTATATTTATTTTTCTTATCTTGTTTAGCAAGTACCTTAACTGCTTCAGCAAGAGGAATACCAGCTTTAATATATGTAGATAATTGAGTTAACCAGAATACAAGATCTTTAAGAGACATCTTTCTCTTAATACTAGAAGCTTCTGTATGGAAGAAATTAATAGCCCAACTAGTTTCAATATTATATACTGTAAAACCTTCATCTATTAAATAAGAATAAACATCTAATTTAGATAAAGCAGCAAAGTATCCAGTTACAACTTTACCATCTTTGTTACGAGCTATATATTTATATGTTTGTTTATCTTCTGTTTTAATCGCATCGTCTCCATTAGGATTAATAGTTAAAACAGTAAGACTAGCTTCGAATTTCTCTCTCTTAGCTTTAACAAATGATAAATTTTCGTATTTTTCAGTAATATATTTCTTAACAGATTTTGTTACAGTTACATTTTCAGTAGATTTTTCTTTAATAGCTTCGTTCTTTAACTTAATGTAATTATAAGTATCATATACATATTTACTACATTTATTATATATAAACATTGGTACATCATAGAAAACAAAACTTCCTACAAATGTAGCACCACCAGCAATCGCTAAACATAGTGCTTTTAATTCACCATAAATTCCTTCAAAAAAATACTTCCAGAAGAAATCAATAACGTATTTAATACCAAATGCTATATAAGAAAAAATAGACACAACAAAAGTGATAATGAAATCTATTACTCCAAAAACACCCAGACCAACACTTTTTATTAAAACGCCTACTTCAGTAAAAACAAACTTAATAGCTTTAGGTCCAAATCCAATTATAGATCCAACATCTAGAGATTGTTTTTTCTTACTAGTTTTAGCTTTTTCTTTAACCTTTTTTGCCATGCGAAATCTTCCTTCTTATTCTATCTATATAAAATTATAACATAATATTTTAATAAAAAGAATATATAAAATTAATATTTTTTACATTTTTTTATCTCTATCCTATTTTACTATTTAAGTATAACACAAATATCAAAAAAAACATATAATATTATATGAATAAAAATATAATATTAAAATTATTAAATAAAACTAATAAAACACTTAATATAATAAAAAAATCAATCCCTATTTATAAGGAAATAACACCATATATTAAAAAGGAGAAAACATTTACAAAAGAAGACAAAATAAAAGAAAGAACAAAGTTAAATAATAACTTAACGTTCTTTCATTAATTATTCATGACTATCTGTACTTAAAATAGTTAAGAATGCTTCTTGAGGTATAGATACACTACCTACTTGTTTCATTCTCTTCTTACCTTCTTTTTGTTTTTCTAAAAGTTTACGTTTACGAGAAACATCTCCACCATAACATTTAGCAAGTACATTTTTCTTCATCGCACTTATATCTTCACGAGCAATAACTTTAGATCCAATACAAGCTTGAATAGGAACTTGAAACATTTGTCTAGGTATAATTTTCTTTAAGTTCTCACAAATTACCCTACCTCTTTTATAAGCATAATCTTTATGTACAATTATACTAAGAGCATCAACAATATCTCCGTTTAATAATATATCCATCTTAACTAATTTACTTTCATTATTACCAATAAATTCATAATCAAAAGATGCATAACCTTTAGTATAACTCTTAAGTTTATCAAAGAAATCATATACAATTTCACTTAAAGGCATCTCATATGTAATATTTACACGAGTTTCATCTATATAAGACATATTCTTATATATACCACGCTTATCTTGGCATAATTCCATAATCGCACCTACATATTCACTAGGTACATAAATATTTGCTCTAACATATGGTTCAAGTACTTTAGATATATAATTTTGTTCAGGCATTTTACTTGGTGAATCAATCATCACAACACTGCCATCACTCATAATAACTTCATAAACAACAGAAGGAGAAGTAGCAATAATATCAATACCAAATTCTCTTTCAATTCTTTCTTGAATTATTTCCATATGTAATAACCCTAAGAAACCACATCTAAATCCAAACCCAAGAGCAATACTTGTTTCAGGTTCAAATATTAAAGATGCATCACTAAGTTTAAGTTTAAGTAAAGCCTCTTTAAGTTGATTATATTTAGAACTATCAATTGGATAAATACCACTAAATACCATAGGTTTCATAGGCTTATATCCAGGAAGTGCTTCCACATTTTGTCCATCAATACATATAGTATCTCCTACTTCAACTTCAGTAATACTCTTAATAGATGCACTTAAGAACCCAACTTCACCACTTGATAAAGAATTCTTCTTAATTTCTTTTGGTGTATGTTTACCTAACTCTAATACTTCATATACAGCATCACTATTTATAAATCTTATTTTATCTCCTACTTTAATAGTACCATCCATAACTCTAAATAGAATTACAACACCTTTATAAGGATCAAAATAACTATCAAATATAAGAGCTCTTAACTTATTACTATCACTCTTTGGACTAGGTACCTTTTCAATAACAGCATCAAGTAAATCATTAACCCCTTCACCAGTCTTACCACTACAACAAATAATTTCATCATAATTAAATCCAATAGTATTTACAAGCTCATTTTTAACTCTTTCTGGATCAGCATTAGGTAAATCTATCTTATTAATAACTGGTATAATTTTTAAATCAGCATCAAGTGCTAAATAAAGGTTAGCTAACGTTTGTGCTTCAATACCTTGAGTAGCATCTACAACTAATATAGCACCTTCACAAGCAGCTAAACTACGAGAAACCTCATAACTAAAGTCTACATGACCTGGAGTATCAATTAAATGAAGAGTATAACCTTTATAATTAAGTTCAACTGCATTTAATTTAATAGTAATACCACGTTCACGTTCTAAATCCATAGAATCTAGTATTTGATCTTTCTTTTCTCTTTCAGTTACAGCACCACAAATATCAAGTATTCTATCAGCTAGCGTACTCTTTCCATGATCTATATGTGCAATAATACAAAAATTTTTAATTTTATCTCTTTCCATACGAAATATTCTACCATAAAAAAAGAGTTTTTAAAACTCTTTTTTACATCTCTTCAAACTTCTTTTTAGCTTTCTCTATTAATGCTAAAGCTTCTTCTTTAGGTAAATAATCTCCTACTTCAACATCAATCTTTTGTAGTGTTTTATAATTCTCAAAGAAATTCTTAATTTCATCTAACATAAATGTTTCTAAATCATCAAGTTTTTGTACTTCACTATATCTAGGATCTACATCAGTAACAGATATAATCTTAGCATCTTCAAACCCATTATCTTTAATCATAAGAACACCAATAACTCTAGCAGGAACAATACATCCTGGGAAAGTTGGTTCAGTTCCAATAACTAATATATCTAAAGCATCTCCATCATCAGCATATGTATTTTCAATATAACCATATTCAGCTGGATATGCCATCGCACTATAAAGAACTCTATCTAATTTAACTCTACCATTTTTAATTTCGAATTTATTTTGACTTCTATAAGGAATCTCAATTATAGCATCTACAACATCATTTTTCATATTTCACCTATCCTCCAAAAATATTATAGCAAAGAAAATAAAAAAGTGAAAACATTTTCACTTTTTAATATCCAAAATAATCCTTCCAAGGATTAACAGCACAACCACTTCCATTAGGATTTTTAAGTTCTACATGTAAGTGTGGCCCTGTAGAGTTTCCTGTATTACCAGAGTAACCGATTAAATCTCCTGCTTTAACACTTTTTGTAGCAACAGTAGTTCTAACCATACTACCACCTAATTTAGTACAAGCATCAGGACTACAATCACTATATTTAGAGTTTCCACTTAAAGTAACACTACCAGTTACCTTTTTACCATCTATATAAAATGCACTAAAGTGAGCAAGAACAATTCCTTCTCCATTATTACCATTAATAGTAATCTTATTTCCATAACTAAATAAATAATTAGTTCCATTAATATTACAATAATTTTGACTAAATGTAGCAGTTCCATCAAATGAAGCATATACTTCAGTTCCAGTAACAACACCTACATCATGAACAATAGACTGAGTACTATTAGAATAAGTACAATATGTACTATTTTGACTACCAAAACTAGGAGTAATCTTTAAAGGGGAAATATATTTACCGCCATTAGTATTAGTGTTTCCATTACCACTGTTTCCAGAATTACCTGAGTTTCCACTATTACCACTATTTCCAGAGTAACCTGAGTTTCCACTATTTCCAGAATTATTCTCTTCATTCTCAGTTTCTTCTATTCTTTGATCAATCTTACCTTTTACTACTTCTAATCTTTGTAAAAAAGGAGTTCTATCTGCCATATCTTTTATATTATTAACAGAAATTAATGCATTATTATAATCGTTATAATTTAATGACGTTTCTGCTCTAGAAACAGCTTCTTCTGCATTAGCTATATACGCATTACGAGTAGTTTCACTCATATCTTCAGAAAAGCATGCTTCATATTCAGTACCATTAGTACTAACTCTTACAAGTACTCCAACTATTGTAGGTATCATAAATATAAGTACAGCAGCTATAGCTCTATTAATCGCAATCTTTTGTGCTTTCTTTAAGCCATCATTATCTTTATCATTAATAGCCTTCATAAAATCAACCATACATATTACTATTAAAATAATAGGTACAATTATCTTAATTATCATTATAACCTTACTAATAATATTCATTACTTCAAGTACACTAGGATTATCACATATACCAAGTATCATTTATATCACCAATTTAATTGTAACAAATAAAAAATAAAAAGCAACAAAAAAGCCAATCTAACGATTGACTACTTTGTTTCTTCTTTACTAACTTTAACTGCTTCTTTACCTTTATAGTAACCACATTTAGTACAAGCTCTATGAGGAGCAAGTACAGCACCACAATTACTACAAGTTGTAACAGTAGGAGCATCTTTCTTTAAATGAGTTCTTCTTAATCTTTTAGCAGTTTTACTAATTCTTCTAAAAGGTAACGCACCAAATAAAGTAATATCTAATTTCATTTTTATTCCTCCTTTTTATCAAGAATAACATCTATTATTTCTCATTGCCAAGATATTTTCTCATAAAAACGCAAAAATATCAAGCATTATTAAACATTTTATCATAAAAATTGAATAAATAGCATAAATTTGTTATAATTATTTTTACTTTGAAGGGAAAATTTTATGAAACTACTAGTAAGTGACTACGATGGAACATTTAATCCTGATAATAAAGCTAGAAGTATAGAAAAAAATGTAGATGCTATAAGAAGATTTAAAGACGCAGGAAACATGTTTTCTATCGCAACAGGAAGAAGTTACATCTCGATAAAAAGACAAACAGATAAATATCATATTCCATACGATTACTTAATATGTAGTAATGGAAGTTCAATATTTGATAAAGAAGATAATTTAATATATTATAACCCTATTAAATTAGGAATATTAAAAAGTACTTTAGAATATTTAGATTCTCTAGGATTCATTAAAAGTATAGAACTAAAAAATATGTATGGAGAAGACACAACAAGATATGAAGATACTACAGAAATAATATGTACAATAAGAATAAGAAATATATTAGATTTAAAATATATAAAACAAGAATTAGCATTCTTACATAGCCTATCTTTCTTAACAATAACAATTCTTAAAGAAAAAATAGATAAAAAAGATGCTATAGAAATAATATCTAAAAGACACAAAATAGAAAAAGCTAAAATATATACTGTAGGAGATGAATTTAACGATATAGGTATGTTAACTGAATATAATGGTTATAAAATGCTATTATCAAATCCAATATTATTAAATAAAGGATTTATGACTACTACATCAGTTAAAAGATTAGTAAGAACTATAGAAAGGAAATAATTATGAAAGTAATCGGTATAGTTGTAGAATATAATCCATTTCATAATGGACATTTATATCAAATAAATGAAATTAAAAAGAAATATAAAGATTCTATTATTATAGTAGTAACCTCTTCTTCATTTACACAAAGAGGATACTATTCACTATTAAATAAATGGGATAAAACACGCGTAGCATTAAATAATAATGTAGATATAGTAATAGAACTACCATATATTTATAGTACTCAAAGTAGTGATATATTCGGATCAAATGCAATTAAATTACTAAATAAATTAAATATAGATACATTAATATTCGGAACAGAAAGCGATAACATTGATCATATAAAACTAAGTGCTAAAACACAAATAAATAACAAAGAATTTGATTCATTAGTAAAATACCACATAGATAATGGCATTAACTACCCTACAGCTTTAAATAATGCTTTAAAAGACTTAATAAATATAGAAATAAATACACCAAATGATTTACTCGCAGTAAGCTATTTAAAAGAAATATATAAAAATAATTATAATATAGAAATAGATTATATAAAAAGAACAAACGATTACCATGATATATCAAGCGATGAAAATATCATCTCAGCATCTAACATAAGAAATAAACTATTTGAAAACAAAACAATAGAAAACAACGTTCCAAAAGAAGTCTATGAAATACTAAAAAACAAAAATTTCAATAATAAATATTTTGAATACTTAAAATATAAAATAATAACAGAAGATAACTTAGAAAAATATGTAGATGTAGACGAAGGATTAAACACAAGAATTAAAAATGCTATAAGAGAATCTAACTCATTAGAAGAACTAATTCAAAATATAAAAACAAAAAGATATACTTATAATAAAATATCAAGAATGTTAAATCATATATTATGTTCATTTACTAAAGAAGAAAATCAAAGTATTAAAGATATAGAATATATAAGAATACTAGGTTTTTCATCTAAAGGAAAAGAACACTTAAATAAAATAAAAGAAAATATAAATATATTAAATAAATATGACACTAAAAAATATAAAACTCTAGAAATAGAAAAAAGAGTTACAGAAGTATATTCTTTAATATATGATGATATAAATAAAGAAGAAATACAAAATAAACCAATAATAAAAGAGGATTAACTATCCTCTTTTTTATATTTATCAACTAATTTTACTTCGAGTATCTTATTTTTATCTATAACAGAGTCTACTGGTATATTAAATTCAGTAGCATATCCATATCCAGTAAATGAGCACTCTATCCCAACTAAAGAACAATAATTCTTTATACTACTTCTACTCCATCCTTTTATATCAAGCATCTTGTATTCATTAGAATTAGTTAACAAGAATATTTTATTACCAATATTTAATGAAACATTATTTTTAGGATACTGATTAATTATTCTATCTCCTTCACCTATAACAATAGCTTCCATACCAGCATTATTAAGGTTTTCACTTACAGCAAAAGCATCTTTATTAATATAACTATCTACTGGATAAAGACCTGTTTCTTTATCAGTTTTAGTTCCATAAATATTTAAGTATGTTCCAACATCTTTAACAAGTGCTTTAATAGCAGTTTTTAAATAGTTAGAAGAACTACTTTTACTAGTAGCAGCATATACTATTATTTCAGGATCTTTACCAGGGAATATTCCAGCAAAACTTCTAACATAATTACGAGAACCAGTTAAATATCCACCACTTGATGAAGCAATTTCAGCAGTACCAGTTTTACCAATTAAATCATATCCTTTTATATAATAACTAGTACCAGTAGAAATATCACTGCTTCCATCTACTACGCCTCTCATAAGACTTATTATCTTTTTAACATTTTCTTCGCTTGCAACTCTGCGAATCTCAGTTCTAGAGTTTTCTAAAACAACTTCTCCAGTATCACTATTAACTATTTTAGATACTAAGAATGGCTCTAATAAAACACCATCATTAGCAACAGCAGTTAAAGCTTGTACCATCTGCATTGCATTAACAGTTATACCTTGACCATAACTAGAAGCAGCTAAATCAGTATTATATCTAAAATTAATAACACCATTTGCTTCATTAGGAAGAGGTATATTTGTTTCCTTACCAAAACCTAAATTACCATAAAAATCTTTTAATTTACCTCGACCAAGATCTAAAGCAAGTAATGAAGCAGCAACATTAGATGAACCCATAAATCCTTCATCATAAGTTATCTTTCCCCATCCTCTACCATTCCAGTCTTTAATCTTAGCATCATCAACTTCTAAAACACCACTTTTATATTTCTTATCTCCATCATATATACCATTTTCCATAGCAGCTAAGAAACTAAATATTTTCATAGTACTACCAGGTTCATATGCATAAGAAACAGCAGGATCATAATAAGATTTAATTTCTAAAGTATTATTATTAAAACTAGGACTTGATGCTACACCAAGTATTTCACCAGTCTTAGCATTAGCAACAATAACAGTTGCCCATTCAGGTTTACCTTTTTCTAAAGTAGTAAGAGCTTGTTCAGTAAACATTTGAACATTAGTATCAATAGTTAAATAAATATCACTACCAGGAGTAGCAGCAACCTCAACAGAAGGATTACTTGTTATTTGATACCCATCTCTATCAGCTTGATATTCAATATAACCATTAGTACCAGTTAATTCCTCATTATAATAAAGTTCAAGCCCCATTTCACCAACATAATTTTGTTCATCATTCATCTTAGCATAACCAAGAGTATAACTTAAAAAATCTCCATTAGGATAATATCTCTTAGTACTTGAAATAAAATCTATTCCAGGAAGACCAAGTTCATCAATTTGATCCTTTAAAAGTTCAGTAATACCACGTCCACCAGGACCTAATTCAACTTGATATGGTACCGTAAGAATACACTCACTTCCATCATCATTACATGTTTCAATTCTAGTATTTAAAAGACTGAGTATCTTTTCCTTCGTCATATTAATCAAAGGAGACAATAATTCAGCAGTTTTCTCTTTATCTACAACATGATATGGATTATTCTCATCTTTTGTTCTAGAAGGCTCTAAATATGCTATAACAGTATAACTATTAACGTCTTTTGCAAGTACTTCTCCACCTGCACTATAAATAGTTCCACGACGTGCTGTTAATGTTCTTTTTCTTGTATCTCTATTATTAGCAAAATCAGATAAACTAATTGGATCTATTTCTTTATCATTAATTTTAGTAACTTTAACTCCATCAAGTCCAATAAAACATAATTTAAAAATTAGACACAAAAAAATAAAAACAACAATAATTATAAATAAAGAATTTATTTTAACTATTCTTGTTTTTTTCATTAATAATGACACCTCTATTCTGTAACTACTCTAATATTATTATTATTATACTCCAAATCGAAGGCATCTGCAACTTCTAATGCATTATCAAGTGAAGCTAGTTCATTGATTTTCATTTGCATTCCCATATTTATTTTTTCTTGAGATTCAATTTTAGATTTTAATCTTTGAAGTTCAGCATTATTAGATTGAAAAGATGTACTAAAGAAGAAACTAAGCACAAAAGCAGCGACTAGAGACATTACTGATAAACTAAATAATAACCCTTCTCCCCTTACTTTTACTATTCTCTTCTTTTTCATATCTATCTTATCCTTTCTATTACTCTTAACTTTGAACTTCTACTTCTATTATTTTCTTCTATTTCTTCTTCTGTTGGAACCATCTTAACAATCTTTTTGGCTCTTGCTTTAAGATGTTCTGGAACAATTGGTAACTTTCTAGCAGTAACATCATCACTACATAAATCTTTAAATACTTTAGAAACTATTTTATCTTCTAAAGAGTGAAATGTTATTATTGAAAGTCTACCTCCTATATTTAATAAATCAAATGCATCTCTTATAGAACTTTCTAGTATATCAAGTTCATGATTAACTTCAATTCTAATTGCTTGAAATACTTTTCTAGCTGGATGTGATTTATTTCTATAACTTATTGGTACAGATTCTTTAATAATCTCAGCTAACTCTAATGTAGTTTCAATTGGTCTTTTCTCTACAATAGCTTTAGCAATTGATTTAGAATATTTCTCTTCTCCAAATTTATAAAATATATCAACTAATTTTTCATAAGAATATTCATTTACTACTTTATAAGCATCTAATGAATTATCTTTATTCATCCTCATATCTAATCTAGCATCTTTATGAAAACTAAATCCTCTTTCATCTTCATCTAACTGAGGACTACTTACTCCTAAGTCAAACATAATACCATCTACTGTTGTATCTATATGTTTTTTCATATCTACAAAGTTGCTCTTAATAATTTTAAAATTATCAGAGATTGATGATAACTTTTCGTTTGAAAACTTAATTGCTTCATCATCTTGATCAAAGGCGAATAGAAACCCCTTTTTATTCAATTTCTTTAATACTTCGCCACTATGCCCTGCATAACCTACAGTAGCATCAATATATTTACCATCTTGTTTAACATTTAAATATTTTATTACCTCTTCTAAAAGAACACTTTTATGCTTCATATACACCTACATCAAATAAGTTTTCAGCTATTTCTTCTAGAGATTCTTCATTCTCAAGCATATATTTTTCAAATTCATCTTTTGACCAAATTTCTAGTCGTTCATTCACGCCAATAATCACACATTCTTTTTGGATATTGGCGTAATGAACTAACGGTGAGGTAATATTAATTCGACCTTGTTTATCGAATTCATTTAAAGAAGCTCCACCAATGAAAGATCTTTCAAAAGCTCTTACATTTTTCTTAGTAAATTGTAGTGTGCTTACCTTTTGCATTATTTTATTCCATTCAATCTCTGAATAAACAAATAAGCATTTATCAAACCCTTTAGTGATAACATATCTTTCACCTAACTCATTTCTGAATTTAGATGGAATGATAAGTCTACCTTTATCATCAATATTATGATGAAATTCACCCATTAGCATGATCGGAACACCCCACTTTCCACCACTTTGTTTCACTTCCTACCACTATATTACTATTTTTTTACCATTTTGTAAATACCCATTTGAAAATAAAATGTAAATTTTGTGTCAATTAAAAAAAGCGAGTATAAACTCGCTTTTAAATACTAATTATTAAAGCTAATTGTCTTCTCAATTATTCTCTTAATATCCCTTTCATTAAAAGGTTTACTAAGTAAATCAATGATTGGATAATTAAATGCGTTTTCAACTTGATCTCTAGTATCATTACCAGTAATAATAGATACTGGAATCTTTACAAATAAATTATTTTTCTTAAAGTATTCAAGTACTTCAAATCCATTTACATTTGGCATATTAAGATCAAGTAAACAACACTTAATTTTATCTTTATTTTCACCAGTTAATATATGTATGGCTTTTTCCCCATCATTAGCGATAAATACTTCATATCTATCATCAAATATCTTTTTAATGAAGTTAGCCACTAAATTAGAGTCATCAACTACTAAAATAGCTTCATTTTTAGTACTAAATGCCATATCATTTATAACATTTTCTTTAACTTCCATACCTAAATATTTTTTAGCTAAATTAGTTACTCTAATTGCTTCTTCTCTTAAAGTTCTATAATTATCATATACATACATTAAATCATTTGCTTTACTTTTTAACTCAAATTGATAAGCTAAATCAGCAAGAGCAACAAAACCTAAATATCTAGCATCACTCTTTAAAGCATGAACTTCTATAGCATAATTTGGCATATCACCAGTTTCTCTAAAATTCTTTAATTTAGCAAGTCTTTCATCAACTGCTTCTAAAAAGTCACCTAAAGTTGCATCATACATCTCCATGTCACCAAATAATTCTAAACTTTTTTCTACATTAACTCCATTACTAATTAATAAATTAACATCTTTCATTTCATCACTCTACCTTACATCAATTATAACATAAATACTTATTAGTTCAAATATTTTTTAATAACTCTGTTAAGTTCAGTCTTTTCAATTGGCTTACTTAAATAATCATCAAAACCTTCACTAATATATTTTTCTTTCATACCAGCAATAGCATTCGCAGTAAGAACAACAACTGGTATATTAAATCCATTAATTTCTCTTAATTTCTTCATAGTTTCAGTACCACTCATCTTAGGCATCATATCATCAAGAAGTATTAAATCATAATGGTTACCAGAAGTAATTTTATTAATACAATCAGTTCCATTATCAATTGTTTCTACATTTATATTAAATGGTTTTAAAAGTCTCTCAGCAACCTTTAAATTAAGCTTATTATCATCAACTACAAGTACCTTTTTATCAGAAGCATCAATTTTTTCTTCATTAGTAACCGGTTTACTTTCAACTTCTAATCTCTTAATTTCTGCTTCACTAGCAAATCTCTGATCAATAGATACAGTAAACTTACTTCCTTTTCCAAAGACACTATGTACTACTACATTACCCCCCATCATTTCAACTAACTTTTTAGTAATCGCAAGTCCAAGACCAGTTCCTTCAGTAGTAGTATTCTTTTCAACACCAAGTCTTTCAAACTTAGTAAATAATTTATCAATACTCTCTTTCTTAATACCAATACCAGAGTCTTCGACAGAAATAATAAGTCTAATGACATCATCTTTAATTACAGAGTTTATTTTAAAATCAACATACCCTTCTTTAGTATATTTAACAGAGTTAGTAAGTAAATTTAATATAACTTGTTTAACACGAGAACCATCACCATATAAATATTTAGGAATACTCTCATCATAACTATATCTAAAATCTAATGGCTTCTCACCCATTCTAGCTTTAGTAAGTAAAACAAGTTCATCAAACATTTTAGAAAAACTATATGTAGTATCTATAATTTCAAGCTTATTAGCTTCAATTTTAGATATATCTAAAATACCATTAACAAGTTCAAGTAAACTATCACTAGCCATAATAATATTTTTAACGTCTTCTTTAGCACTATCATTTAAATCACTTTCTAAAAGTCCATGACTAAACCCAACTATAGCATTTAATGGAGTACGTATTTCATGAGACATACTACTTAAAAAATCACTCTTAGCATTATTAGCTTTATCAGCAGCTTCTTTTGCTTCATTTAAAGCAGTAATCATTTTTAAATCTGGATTTTCAATTGTAAAATACATTATAAATGTAACTATACTTAAAATTGAATTAGCAAGCAAAATATGAGGCACAAATGCTTGAGTAATAGCATTAATACTAAGTAAAGATATTAATAATATAATAGGTACTTTCTTTTTAATAGATAACTTATTAAAATTTTTAATAAGAAAAACCAAATTCAAAGCTACGAGAATAAAAATATTAGCAAACAAGAAATTATTATTTACACCATAAGAATATTGCATATACGCAACATCATTTAATTTTATTGGTAGTGCAAGCATACATATCAAACATACAAAATAATATATTGAATAACCTACTTGTATTGTTTTATACATAGAATGATTTTCATGAGTATATATATAAGTATATGCAGTAAATATAGCTACATAACTAAATATAGACATATTAAATAATTTCAATGCA
>JAZSKU010000062.1:0-6561 GCA_045535005.1 Bacilli bacterium | reverse complement strand
CTAATTTTTCTCTTTTATTACAATAACCCCATTTTCTTTTCATCTTACCTATTGTTAGTTTAGGAAAAGGGATTTTCTCTTCAAATTTATTATAACATATTTCAAGTCTTTCATTAAATATTCTCTCTGATTCATTCTTTAAGAATGTATCTAAATAACTTTTATTTTTAACAAATACTTTATCATCTACAATATCTATTTTACTAATTGTATTTAAGATGATAACATCATATTTTTTTCCTAAGTAATAGAATTCTTCTTTTTTTTGTTCTTTTTTTTGTATTTTAGAATTCATTTCTATAATACTATCTTCATTTTTAGTTATGAAATTTAATATCATAGACTTAGTTACAAAGTAATTACATGTAATATAGATACCATCTGGTTTAACTCTTAAGTACATGTTTTTATTATTCTTTTTTTCTATAAATACATTAAATAGTTGTCCTTTTAATTCTATTTGCATAATTACCTCAATATAATTATATCATTTTTATAAGCATTTAAAAAGCATTCATAAGAATGCTTATTTTATTTGATATGGATTATTTGGAGTTCCATCACCAGATATTATTTGATTAACTCCTACTAAAGATATTGATGGTCTAACTGTCCAATCAAGACCATAAGAATTACTAAATGCTACAGAGTTTACTCCAATTACTCCATCACTCCATATTCTCATGTTTCCAGCTTGTTTTCCACTTACTAATCCTGGAGTCATTGTTCTTGTAATAGACCCTTCATTCAACCACATTCCTGGTACTGTTTGAGATAATGCACTAGCTCCCGCAAATGCCATTTCATCTGCTGTTAATAGCGCTACTTTATATGTAAGAGCACCATTTCCATATTTGGTACTTACTGTAAATTTATCATTCTTTTGAGCACATACATAAGTTGGTTTTATATTTGCAAATCCCCAATCAAAACCTAGTTGTGGATGCACAATAGTCGTAAAACTTTGTAATCTATTAATTGATGAATATAATGTAGTATTTTGTCCATAACCTACATTTTGTGTATTATATGTATCTACTCCTAAACTTCTATCATTACAATATGGAGTATCTGCTATTTTAGATAATGTTGCGGTTCCTTTTGGAACAATATTATCTTTATACCAATTATCTACTTTAACTTTAATAGTACTGTTATTAATATTTTTATGAGTGTCTTCATAATTATCAGATCCAGGTGTACCATACATATATCCTACATATGCATTATCGTTTTTACTTCCGTTAAATGCACTTTTTCCAATAGATACATTTTTACTTCCATTACCTGGACATTTACCATTAGTTGGTATTCCATTATAAACAAGTCTTACACTTCCATCTTCTACTGTTCTTACGATTCTCCAACAAAAGTCTGCAAAGATTATATGATTATTATCTATATTACCTCTATAGAAATATACTCTTCTTCCACCTTCTGTTTGATCACCTTCTACATAATATAAACCATTTGTTATTTGCTTATTATCTGTAAGTTCTACAGCATCAAAATCATCACCTGCTGCATTAACAGTATATTTAATCATAGTTCCATTTGAATCAAAATTATAATCTATTGAATCAGATGGTTTTTCTTCATTATCTGCTAATATCTTACATTTGATATCTTTAGATTCTTCAGTACAATTATCATACCAATAAGTACTATTGTCTGCTAAATCACAGCCTTCAGATAAAACATCATCAATAGTTGCATTATTTAAGAAATCTTTGTCTCCTGAAACACAGTAACTAGAGTTATTTACTTTAATACCAACTACTTTATTAGCTTTTATATTAATTCTATAATTTAATTCATTACCATCTAATTTAAGAGCTGTTTCATCTTCACTACTTATAACTGGTGTTAATGTACCTCTCATACTTCTTTCTATTATTTCTGTTTCTGCTTGTTTAAATACCATCTTAGCTTCTGTTAAGAATGTATTCTTTTTAGAATTATTAAACATCTCAAGTACATTTGGCATCGCCATAATAACAAGAATAGCTAAAATAGCTATTACTGCTAATAACTCTACTAATGTAAAACCTTTTTTATTCATTTTAATCTTACTCCTATTATCTAATATTAATTATAACATAAAATTAAAATAAATTCTAAATAAAAAAACTACACTTGAAGTGTAGTTAATTTTTTCTATTGTGCTACTGGTGTTGCTTCAAAACTAACTGTAAAATCTGCATTTTCAACATCAGTTGGAGTTTTAATTAAAGATACAGTTACGTTTATAATATCATATGATGCTGTTATATCAAAATATTCTTCGTTATTATTAGTTATTAATATTTCTCCTAATGTTGCATCTATATCCTCTTCTTTATTTGTTACTTCTCATATATACTTCCTTTCTTTTAAATACTTTATTAGTATCTATTCTACTTTTAAGTATATATCCCCTGACTTTGTCAAGAAAGATTGTTAATAAAAAAGAACTATATTTCTATAGTTCTGGTTCTTCACTATTATCTACTTTTTCACCTTCATATTTAACAGGTTCTTTCCATGTAGCTTCTAGTTTAATTTCTTCAGTTTTTTCTTCAGGTACAAAATCATCTTCTACTTTTTCTTTTATAGTATTATTTTCATCTTCTGGATCTACTTTTTCTTCTACCCATCCATCGAATTCTTTTTCAAGAGATTCTACTATATCATCAATTTGTGGTGTGTAGTTTTCAGCAGCTTTATCTTTAACATCTGATACTTTGATTTCTTTATCTTCTAATACTTCTTTATCATCAGATACTACTTTTTGAGTTGTTTCTGTTTCATTAACAACTGGTATAAAATATGTAGGTATTTCGATATTTACATCTTCAGGTTCAGGTATTTCGAAGTTTTCTAAATCTTCTTTATCATATCCGATTATTTCTTCTTGATCTGATTCTGGATCAGTATATTTTACTGTAGATACAGCACATATTGGATATAATGTTATATCACTATCAAATGAAGTAATTCCACCTTTAACATAAGTTACTCTATTAGTACCTTCATTTTCTGTCCATCCAACTAATGTACCTTCTGTACATATATTATCATTTGGATTTAAAATTGTCATTTCTTCATTAACATCATATGTGTATTTTGAATTATCATGAGCATATGTCACTGTTATTTTTGATTTATAATGAGCATATAAATAGATTGTGTCATCTTTAGCTTCTTTAATTAATGATGGTGTTAAATATTTAATTTCATCATACTTAGTTTCACTAAGTGACCATCCCACAAATGTTTTTAATACACCATTTTCATCAATAACTCTATCATATGGTTCATCTAATTGTACTTTACCATCTGAAATAAAGTAATTTGTTTGATTATCAGTATCTACGTTATATACTATTTGATATTCTTTTTCTGAACATGTCATATAAACTGTAGTATTTTCTTTAATACCTTTATCAAAGTCAAATTCTTTTTCTAATTCTTTGTCTTTAAAGTATTTACAAGATTCATATCCAGTTGGAGTATATTTTTTTGTTGTATCTCCACTAGTTACTTTTACAGTATGATATTTATCTTTTCCATTAAGATTAAATGATACTGTATATTTTTTCTTAGCAGCTAATTTTTTAACTGTTGATGTGATTGATGATATTTTTTCATCTTCATCATCTTCTTCATCTTTGATAACTTTGTCTTCTTCTTTTTCTTTATCTTTTTCTACTTCTTTTACAGGAGTATCATCATCTACTGGTTCATCTTTAGTACATTTAGTTACTAAAAGGCAAATGATTACTGCTACTATAATAAGAACCGCAATTGCGATAAAGACAACAACTCTTTTATCATCATCTTCGATGATTGGTTCTTCTATCTTTCTTTTTTTGTTTGTTTTTTTAACCTCTTTCACTATAACCCTCCTAGGTAGTTTTCCCTTACTACCTTACTTATTTCATTATAATTAATAGATACTATTAAATCAATTAAATACGTAAATTAAACGTAAATAAAAAGAAGCATTTTATGCTTCTTAGAAATCTCTATTTCTTAGAAATGCTGGCATTTCTAATTCTTCATCATCTTCCATTTGAATTGGATCTTTTTTCTCTCCTTCAATTGAACGATATAATGGTTCAGTTGAATCTTCAAATCCTGTTGCGATAACTGTAACGATGATTTCATCTGTAAGAGCATCATTGATTACAGCACCGAAGATAATATTTACATCTGTATTAGCTACAGCTCTAACTACTTCTACAGCATCTTCTGCTTCGAATAATGTCATTGAGTTACCACCAGTGATATTAACGATACAGTCTGTAGCACCATTTATTGTTTGTTCTAGAAGTGGACTATTAACAGCTTGTTTTGCAGCTTCTACTGCTCTGTTATCACCAAATCCAGCACCTATACCAATAAGTGCATCTCCTCTTTGTTCCATGATTGTTCTTACATCAGCAAAGTCTAAGTTTACAAGTCCTGGAACGCTAATTAAGTCAGATATTGATTGTACACCTAATCTTAATACATTATCTACTTCTTTGAATGCATCATTTAATGGTGTTGATCTATCAATAAGATCTCTTAATCTATCATTTGGAATTACTACGATAGTGTCTACATGTTTTCTAAGTTCATCTAGACCAACTAAAGCATAATCCATTCTTTTCTTTCCTTCGAATCTAAATGGTTTAGTTACGATTGCTACTGTTAAGCATCCTAAATTTTGAGCTATTTCAGCAACTACTGGTGCAGCACCTGTTCCTGTTCCACCACCAAGTCCGCAAGTAACAAATACCATATCTGCTCCGCGTAATGCATCTTCGATTTCTTCTTTACTTTCAAGTGCAGCTTCTCTACCTACTTCAGGTCTAGTTCCAGCTCCACGTCCCTTAGTAATAGTTTTACCAAGTTGGATTTTGTGTTCTGCTCTAGATACATTTAATACTTGTTGATCAGTGTTAGCTACTATAAATTCAACTCCACGAAGTCCACAATCAATCATTCTGTTAACTGCATTACAACCACCGCCACCAATTCCGATGACTTTAATATCAGCTATTTGATCCATTTCTAGTTTGTTATTCATATTTCACTCCTTAATCATTGAAAAAATATCCATATATTTTTCCGAGTATACTACTATTATTTGATTTTTTACTATTTATTAATTCTTGTTGCATTGTTTCATCTACTGTATAAGCTAATTTATTTCTAAATGATAACTTATCATGGTAGTATTTTATTAAACCTAATGAAGTTGAGTATTTATTATGTCTACAACCCATTTCATTAACTTTGAACACTTGCATTTCTTTTCCAAAAATTTCATCAACAACTAAGTTAAAATCATTAACTTCAGTTATTCCCCCTGTAAATATTATATAACTAATTTCCATCTTTGTTAAGAGATTAATTTGTTTTTTTGCTAAATCTAGTATTTCTTTTATTCTAGAGTTTATAACTTCACTTATCTCATACTGATTTATTTTAATATTTTCACCACTATTTGTCAACACTTCTTCGCTCCATGATGTTGAAGCATTTCGCCTTGATGCTAGTGCAAATTTCTCTTTTAATCTTGTTGCATTCTTTCTATCTATATCATATATATAACATATATCTCTATCTATGCTCTTAGATCCTATGTCTATATTTTCTGTTTCGATTAATATTCCTTTTTTAAATACGCTTACTTCTGTTTTATCTTCTCCTATATTTATTACAACTGAATTTTTCTTATCCATTTCTTCAGTTTTAAATTCGAAGTAATCTGCGATTGATCCAAATGTTATATCTACTACGCTAACTCCTAAGTTATCTAATAATGACATTGCTGTATATATATTCTTTTTAGGTGCTAAACTTATTACTGCTTTTGAATATAATTTTTGTGATTTTTGACCTTTTGGATCTTTTGTTTTTTTATCATCATCTAATTTAAATTCTACAGGCATAATACTTATTAATTCTTTATTATTTGGAACTTTATTGTATACGCATGCTTGTAAAACTCTTACTATATCATCTCCAGATATTATACCTTCTTCATTTGTTATAGTTATTGTTCCTTCAGTAACTATAAATTCAGCATAATATGATGGAACTGTAAGTAATACTTTATTAATTGGTATTCCTAGTTTTTCTTCCGTTCTTGAGAATAACTCTTTTAAAGATATTAGTGCTTCTTCTGGATTTACTACTATACCTTTTTTAATACCTTTTGATTTAACTTCAGACACAGATAAAACATGAACTTCATCATTATAAACTTCACCTACGATTAATTTAACTGTAGATGAACCAATATCTAAACTTGATATGATTTCTTTCATGTTTCCTCCTTTATCTTCATATAACATTATATCAAAAAAATATATATTTTTAAAGAACTATCTTTCAATTACGAATTTAATATCAAAATTATAATTTGGGTTTTCCATATTAGTCTTGTTAATATATTTAATATCTATACTAATTAGTTTAGTTTCACCTGGTTCTATAATAGTATAATTATTAATATTTGTTTCTAATAATATATTTTCTATCATAGCATTTGATGTAATATCTTCTATCTTTGCTTCTTTAAGTATC
>JAZSKU010000002.1:0-36593 GCA_045535005.1 Bacilli bacterium | reverse complement strand
GCCTTCTTGTAGTAACGCTTGACCACGCAGAATGTGGAGTAATAATGATATTTTTAGCGTTTTTTAAAACACAATTTTCGCTCATTGGCTCGCAATTTAAAACGTCAAGTGCAGCGCCTGATAAATTACCACTGTTTAAAGCATTTAGTAAATCTTCTAAAGTTATATTAGAATCTAATGGAACATCTTTTTTATATTCATCTAAATTAGATGGTAACTTAGTATAAAACTCAGATCTATTAGCTTCTAAATCTTTAAAAGTATTAGTTATTTCTTTTATCTTTTCATATTCTAATAATTTTTCTTGTAAATCTTCAACACTATTAATTTCATATTCACTTTCTTCTTCATCATGAATATTTACTAACATTTTACTTTTCAAATGAACTAATTCACTAGCCATAACTAAATATTCACTAGCTATATCTAAATTCATATCTTGCATCTCTTTAATATAATTTAAATATTGAGTAGTAATCTCACTTATTTCAATATCAAAAATCTCCATCTTAGATTTTTTTATAAGATGGAGAATTAAATCAAGTGGTCCTTCAAAATCCCCTATTAAAAACTTATCCATTACTTACATTCCCATTTCTTTAAAGTTTCTTTGTTCTTAATTGTTTTCTTAGTAGAAGTACTTGGATACATAGGAATAAATCCTGCAGGTAATTTTGTTAAATTAATACTATAGATTAACTTATTATCAGCATATTCTGTCTTAACATTATATCTATTTATATCAAGATATTCAGTTTTAATTTGATTTTTATATACTTCAACAAGATCATTTTCTTCAGAAGTATCATATTTTCTTACAATATCATAAGATACTAAAGTATCATTAACAAAATTAAATGTATTAGTAAATGTTAACTTAAATGTATCAGTATTCTCTACTGGATAAGAACAAACTAATGTATCTTTTTTATTAATCATTTCATCTGTATAAACAGCTACTTTAGAATAATAAGCAGCTTCATATACATCAGATGTTACTTTCATTGAATAAGGAGATAAAGCATCTATATCTAATTTATTACTATTAGTATTAAATACTTGTTTATGGATTAAATCTTTAGCACTATCATATATTTCAACATATATTTTTAAAGCTTTTACATCTTTAATATTTTCATATGAAACATAATTTATTAATAATTCATTATTTCCTGCTTTTTTAAAATTATAAAATTTAACATTAGATACTTTTATATAACCATCACTATCTATTAAAATAAATCCATCAACTAAATTACTACTTTCATTAGCAGATAAATCATTACCACCATTAATAAATGATGATGGATTATCAAAAAATCCCATTATAGTATCAGAAAACATTAATACAACAAATAATAATCCAACTATAACAAATATCCCAATAGAACCTTTACTTTCTTTTTTATCAGTATCAATTACTTGATTATTAGGATCAATTGCTATTTCTTCAGGTGCATTAGGCACAGGAGAATTTGGCAAAACAGGTGCAGCTTCACTTAATAAATCTGGATTAATTGTACCAACTCCATCAGGAATAACTTCTTCAAGCACTACTTCTTCTGGTGCTGCAGGAGTTTCTTCAGGAGTTACATCTATTGGAGTTTCAGGAGTTACAGCTTCATTAACCATCTCAGGTGTTAACTCTGGAATATTTTCTTGATCAGAAATTTCAGCGGTTACATCAACAGCAGCTTCAGTTATAACATCACTAGTAGCATGTGCTTCAGGAATAACATTATTTACTTCTGGCACAAATCCTTCAACTTGTGTAGGGACTACTGTAACAGGTACTTCTTTACTACCCATATCAGTTTGCACTGTTTCAACAACAGGTGTTGCTTCTACTACAGGTGTACTTTCAACTACTGGTGTAGCATCTACAGCTGGTGTTGCTTCTACAGTAGGTGTCACAGGAGCACTCACTTCTTGTCCACCAATGTTAAATGATGGTACTTCTTGTGCAGGAGAACTTTCTATAGCAGGAGTTTCTACAACTGGTGTTGCCTCAACTGTCTGAGCGGCCACTGGAGCACTCACTTCTTGTCCACCTATATTAAACGATGGTACTTCTTGTGCAGGAGCACTTTCAACAACTGGAGTTGCTTCTACTGCAGGTGCAGTTGGAGCACTCACTTCTTGACCTCCGATATTAAATGATGGTACTTCTGGAGTAACTGGTGTTTGAGTAACACTTTCAGTTCCATTAGATACAATATTTTTATCTTCTGTATTCATAAAATCACCCATATTCTTTTATCTAAAAAAATTATATCAAAAAAAGAATTAAATGTATACACTTAATTCCTTACTTTAAATAAGATACTTACAATAAAAGCACTAACGATCGTAACACTTAACCCACATGATGCATAAGATAAAACTCCTTTAAAAAGTCCAACAAAACCATATTCCATAAATCCTTCATATGCTCCAGTTACTAACAAATGACCAAAATTAGTTATTAATACACTTGCTCCAGAATGAAATTCACTAAGTAAAATATCATAAATACCAAATGAAGATAAAGAACATCCAATAATAACAAGTATAGTATTTATATGCCCTGGAGTATACCTTGTCTTTTCAAGTAATAATTGACTTAATCCACATACAAGACCACAAAATATAAAACATTTTAAATATATCAATTTAATACCTCCAAACTAATAGCATGACTTACACTAGGTATTGGTAAAGATAAATTACTACTTAATGAAGAATGCAAGCTTCCAGTACCAACAACAAGAATTCTTTTATATTTCTTATTTTTTAAAATATGATCAAATAAAGTAAGTCCAATACATAAAGGCCCACTAGCACCTGCATATATTTTATTTTCAGTATAAAATATATTTCCACTATCTATAACATTTTCTAAATTGTTTTTATACTTTAATCTATAATATTCACACATAACTTTTATACCATATTCTCCTAAGTCACCAGTTAATATCAAGTCATAATAATTACTATTTCTTTTAGTATCACATAAATGCTTATGAATAACATTAGCACATGATGGAGCCATAGCACTTCCCATATCATTTGTATCATTATGATTAGTTACACATACATTACCTATCGTTGCACTTTCAATTCTAATATTACTTACATTTCTACTTAAAAGAACACTTATCGCACCACTACAAGTAGAACTATTAACATTCTTTCTAATCGCACCATATTCTACTGGAAATCTAAATTGTTTTTCACTAACTAAATTATGACTTGAAGTATTTACTATAACTTTAATATCATTATTTTTAATAAATTCACTTCCGATAATTATGCCTTCAATAAATGAAGCACAAGCACTATAAATACCTAAATAAGATACATTATATTTAGATGCTACATTATTAGAAGCAAAATTTTGATTTTGTAAATCACTTCCAAGCATTAAATCAATATCTTTTATATTCAATTTACTTTTATTTAATAATCCATCAATACATTTCTTTTGAAATAAAGATTCTGCTTCTTCAATAGTATTACATTTCATATAATAATCATCACATAATTTATCAACATTATCTTTCACTATTGGATTCATTTTACTACTAGAAAGTAAACTATATTTCTCATTAATAAAAACATTACTATAATAATATGTCATAATATAACTCCTTTTATAAATCCAAAAATAATACCAAATACTATTCCGTAAAGTATAATACTACCAGTTAATTTAAATATATTAGCGCCTATACCTTTAACATATCCTTCACTTCTTGAATCCATTGCACTACTTGTCATACTATTAGCAAAACCTGTTGATGGAACTATAAGTCCACATTTAAAAATACTAAGTACTTTATCAAATACCCCTATTCCTGTTAAAACTGATCCTATTAAAACAAATATTATAAAGACAAATGTATAAGAATCATTCATACTAATTCCACAATAATTAATAAGTATATTTGATAATAATTCCCCTAATACTCCAATTAAACCACCACTAACAAAAGAAACTAAAATATTTCTAAGTCCATTATCTCTAACAACAATTCTTTTAACTAACTTTTCATAATCTTTATTATTCATATTTCACCTATAATTATTTTTAACTAAATCTTATAATAAATACACTACTTGAAAAAATAATTAAAAGATGTTATTATTTTTAAGTAAGTGGCCCATTGGTGAAATGGTTAACACATCGCCCTCTCAAGGCGACATTCATGGGTTCAAATCCCATATGGGTCACCAATTAAAAATAACGACTATAAGTCGTTTTTATTATGCCTAAAACTTTATAAATTATTATTTTTGTTATATAATATATTTAGGTGATAACAATGTTAAAATTTATATCAATCTTAGCTTGTAAAATAATAAACAAGTTAAGTAAATTAACTGGACATGAAGGAAGTGTAATCGGAGGATATTGGGCTACTAAAATAGACAAAAAGATTTTAAAGAAAATTCGTCTTCCTAAATATGTTATAGGTATAACAGGTTCTTCTGGTAAAAGTTCATCAACAGAACTTACATATAACATACTAACTAAAAATGGAATGAAAGTAGTCTATAATAAAGAAGGAAGTAATACTATAAATGGTATAACTGCTTTAGTACTAAATAACTCAAGTTTAACTGGTAAATTAAAAGCAGATGTATTATTAATGGAATTAGATGAACAATTCATGAAAAAAGTATTTGAATACATCACTCCTACTCATTTAATGATTACTAATATTACAAGAGACCAACCACCAAGAAATTCACATCCAGAGAAAATATATAACGCAATTAAAAATGCTATACCAGATGGAACACACATTATATTAAATGTGGATGATCCAATTGTTAATAGAATAAGAATAAATCATAAAGGAGAAGTAACTACATATGGAGTTGTAGAAAATGATTATTCATTTAAAACATCAATACATAATGTAGATGCAGCATACTGCCCTATTTGTAATTCAAAATTAGAATACGAATATTATCATTATGGACATATTGGTTCATATAATTGTCCTAAATATGATTTTAAACGTGGTAAAGTTGACTATGAAGCTAAAGATATAGATGTAGATAATCAAAAAATTAAAATTAAAGATAACATAGTACACTTACCTTCACCATTTCTATATACAGTATATTTCACAACAGGATGTTATTCATTATGTAAAGCATTAAATCTAAAAGATGAAGATATATTAAAAGTATTAAATGATGAATCTATTAAAACAAAAAGATTAACTATTTATGACTTTAATAATAGAAAATGGCAAATGTTAGTAAGTAAAAATGAAAACAACTTAAGTTATAAACAATCACTAGATTATATTAAACATCAAAAAGAAGATAAAACAATTATACTTGGTTTTGATTCATCAAGTAGAAGATATAAAGAAAATGATATAAGTTGGATATGGGATATAGATTTCGAATCATTAAATGATGAATCTATTAAAAATATTATACTTATTGGTAAATTCTGTTATGATATGCAACTTAGAATGGAATACGCTAATATAGATAAAGATAAACTTATTATAGTAGAAGATATAAATAACTTATCAGAAATACTTAAAAATAAAACAGAAGGTAAAATATATTCAATGGTATGTTTTGATAAAGAAATAGAATTAAAGAAAATAATTAAGGAGGATAATAACAATGATTAATATATTACATTTATATTATGATCTTCTTAATTTATATGGAGAAAATGCTAATACTGCACGCATCAAAGAAGAACTTAAAAGAAATAAAATTAAATATAAAATTGATTATAAAAGTATTAACGATAAAATAAATATACTTTATTATGATTTAATATATATAAGTAGTGGTCAAGAAGAAAATCTTCTTATAGCACTTAAAGATATATTAAATAGAAAAAAAGATTTTCAAAAATATATAGATTCTAATAAATATTTAATATTAACAGGTAATGCTATGACATTATTTGGAACTAAAATAAAGACTTTAGAAGATAGTTTTGAAGCACTTAGTATATTTAACTATAATACAGAATATATAACAGAAAGCACATTTAAAAACGCTTCTACATCAAGAATAGTTGGAGAAATAAAAGGAACAACTTCACTAATTAAAAATCAAATAATAGGCTTCCAAAATAGATGTGACATAATACATAATATAGATACACCACTTCTAGAAGTAGAAGAAAAATATTCAAATGATGGAACTAATAATAAAGAAGGTTTCCATATAAAAAATGTATATGCTACTCATACAATTGGACCATTATTAATAAGAAATCCATATTTAACAGATTATATATTAAAAAAGCTTTGTAAAGATAAAGATATAAAATTTAATATAGAAGAAACAACTTCTAAAAAAGCATATAAAAAATACTTAGAAAATTTCTAAGTATTTTTATTTTAATATATAAGGTTTATTTATAGTACCAAGTCCACTAATAATATTAATATCCTTTTTAATTGATATTACAGGATATACACCTAAACTATAATTAACTTTATTATATGTAAGTACATTATGATTATAAGGTAACATATATACCTCATTAAAGTATCCGTAAGGACTCATAGAATGAATACCATTAGTATTATATAAGTAACTATTTTCATTTACAAATACATTACCATTATCATAAGCATATAACCCAGCATACATAATTTCATCAATAGTAATTAATCCAACTGGATAAGTTAAAGCATTATTACCATAAGAATCAATTCCACTAACAGTAAACATATCATTCTTATTAGTACATACTGTACTTGGAGTACCTTCTTTAAATCTATTAAAAGAATTATATACAGTTTCATTATTAGAGTACCCTAGTCCCTCATAAATACTTCTATCATTACAATAAACAGAATTATTAATCATAGATGTAACATCATCACCTAAAGAAACAATATTATTTAAGTACCAATTATCAACAACATCTTTAATCTTACTATTATATTTATTAGAAGTAGCTTCTTCATAAGAATTACTATTTCCCTCTTTAATACCAGTCATATAACCAAAATAAGCATTATCATTATTATTAATATTATATTCACTATTACTAATACTATTTATATTATCAGAACAAAATTCACCACTATAAATAAGTCTAACACTACCATCTTCATTAGTTCTAAGTATTCTAAAACACTTATTAGCAAACATAACATAATTATTATTAACATTACCTCTAAAATAATATATATCTTCATTAGAATACAATCCATTACCATCAAAACTATTAAAACTAATATCTTTATCAGATAACATAGTATTATTATTTTTAATAGTATCAGTAATATTAAAAGTATCTATTTCATCCATAAAAGAATAACCTACTACTTCACCAATAGCATCTAATCCATTATGTTCATATCCACCTACTACTTTAAGATCTAAAGTATATTCAAGAGAAGTATTATTTTCAATAACTAAATTTAATCTCTTAGTACCATTATTTAAAATTAAATCTTCACTTTTATCAAAACCATTTCTATATTTAATAGTTATACCATCTACTTTAGGATAAACAATCTTATAATAAGTATTAACATCATTTAATGAATTAATAACTACATCATATTCACTTATTCCTATAGGAGCAACTATAATATTAGAATTAATATTATCAACACTAACATTATATTTAAGTTCACCTATATACATTTCACTAGCTCTATGATTATTAGAAGTAACTAAAAAATTAGAAAAAGTTCCACCAACTAAAATAAACAAAGCTAATGCAATAATACACATAAATGTAGATTCATCAATATAATCAATAAACTTAGCTATATATTTCATATTATCTCCTATAGTAAAATTATACTAAATTTATATAAAATAAACAATTAAAAAGATAACTATTTTTTCTTAGCTATCTTTTCTCCATATTTAACAATTGTTTCTATATTTTCTTTAGAATTAGATAATATATCTTCATCTATTTCAATAACATCTTCTTTTACAAATACTACTATAGTTGAACCACCAAATTCAAAATAACCTTTTTCATCCCCTTTTCTAAAAGTATGTTTGTTATGATGATTAGTAATCTTACCAATACCCATAGCACCTACTTCTACTTGAATAATCTTACCAAAGTTATTTGTTTCCATAATAGTATATTCTCTAGAATTAGTTTTATAAAAATTATATTTTTTTAAAGATATTGGTTGTACAGTATGAAGTACACCAGGTATATAAATATTTTCACCCTTAGTACCACTATCTAAATAACAATATCTATGATAATTATCAACACAAAGTCTAAATACTAAAGCATACCCACCCTTAAATTCACCAAGTATATTTCCATTAACAATAGTATCTATACTATAATGAGAATTCTTAATCTTTAAATCTAAGTCATCACTTATTTCATATACACTAAGAAGACCATCACAAGGTGCGATAAAAGTTTCTTTATTCATCATAATAGGTCTTTTATCATCTTTAATCTTACGTGTAAAAAAGTCATTATAACTTCTATAACTATCTTTAGAATAATCAAGTAAATTAATATCATTTTTAATTACAAAAGATCCTATTCTTCTCTTAGAATATTTACTATTCATATATTTAGATACTAACTTACTAAATGATTTACTAATAAAGAATTTTAAACAAACTCTACCAATAAATGTATTATACAAGAAATTAAGAGCATTACTTGAATACTCTATAATATCTTCTTTACTATTTCTATTTCTTATAACATATTTCATGATAATAACCTAACTACTACAATTGATAATATTTCTATAACACCAATAATTATAAATCCAATCATAACTTTTAAACTTGGTTTTTTAATTTGAATTTTTGATATAAATAGTACACCTACTACAAATAGAATAATACCATATAAAAGTACAAAATATTTACCAACTAAACTTTTAAATATAAATAAGAATGGGAATATTAATGCACTTGATGTTACTGGTAACCCTGTATAAGTCTTAACAGGAGTATTACTATTTCTATTAATTTCAAGAACATTAAAATAAGCAAGTCTTATTAAAGCAGCAAGTGGATAAAATACTAAAAGTGGTAGTAAATAAGGACATTTAATACCAAGTGAATAACCAATTAAAGATGGTAAAACACCAAAACAAACTAAGTCTGCTAAACTATCTAATTGTACTCCAAATTGTCTTTCATCTTTTGTTCTATTTTTCTTAGTTCTTGCAACTCTTCCATCAAACATATCACATAAACCAGAAAACATTAAACATATAACAGCAGCAAGTGGATTACCATTAATCGAATAAATAATACCAATAATACCTGATGCAAAACTCATATATGTTAATAATACTGTATAATCATAAAATCCTATCATACTACACCTCTTCTTAATTATACAAATAATTAGGATAAAAATCAAACTTTCGAACTAAAATAAACAATAATTTGACTTTTAAAACAAAAATAAAAGAGATTTCTCTCTTTTATTTAACAACAATATTAACAATCTTTCCAGGAACAACTATTTCTTTAATAATTTCTTTTCCTTCAATATGTTTAATAATATTTTCTTGTTCTTTAGCTATTTTTAATAACTCATCTTTATTAGCATCTTTAGATGCAGTAATAGTAGCTCTTAATTTACCATTAACTGAACATGCTATTTTAACTTCATTATCAATAGTTTTTTCTTCATCATATTCTGGCCATCCATCATTAAATAATTCATTATTACCAAGTTCACTATTTAATTCTTCAGTAATATGAGGAGCAATTGGATTTAATAATTTAAGTAAAATTACATAATCATCTTTAGTAATAGTATCTACTTTATCATATTCATTTAACATAATCATTAAAGCACTAATAGCAGTATTAAATTTCATAGTTTCAATATCATTAGTAACTTTCTTAATAGTTTTATGAATAATACTTTCTAATTCTTTAGAGTATCCACTACCATCATTAAGTTTATTTTTAAAGTTATAAACTCTATCTAAGAATCTAGATACACCTTTAATACCATTTTCATTCCATGGACTTTCTAAACTATATTCACCCATAAATAAAATATAAGTACGAAGAGCATCTGCTCCATATTCAGATATAACATCAAGTGGATCAATAACATTTCCTTTACTCTTAGACATTTTATCACCATCAGGTCCTAAAATAAGTCCTTGATTTGTTCTCTTAGCATATGGTTCTTTAGTAGGAACAGCTCCTATATCATATAAAAAATGATGCCAGAATCTAGAATAAATAACGTGTCTAGTTACGTGTTCCATACCACCATTATACCAATCAACTGGTAACCAATATTTAAGTTCATCCATATTAGCAAGTTCATTATCATTATTAGGATCAATATATCTTAAATAATACCAAGATGATCCAGCCCATTGTGGCATAGTATCTGTTTCACGTTTTGCATCACATCCACATTTTGGACATTTACAATTAACAAATTCTTCAATTTTAGCAAGTGGACTTTCACCATCAGTACCAACTTCAAAGTTTTCAACATCCGGAAGTCTTAAAGGTAATTCTTCATAAGGAACAGCAACATCACCACAGTGTGGACAATGAACAATTGGAATTGGTTCTCCCCAATATCTTTGTCTATTAAATGCCCAATCTTTCATCTTGTATTGTACTGCTTTTTCACCAATACCTTTACCTTCTAAGAATAAAATCATTTTTTCAATAGCATCTTTTTTATTATCAATACCATTTAAGTCACCAGAGTTAACCATTTCTCCGTCCCCAGTATAAGCACATTTAGAAACATCTCCACCCTTAATAACTTCAATAATTGGAATATTAAATTTAGTAGCAAATTCATAATCTCTATCATCATGAGCTGGAACAGCCATAATAGCGCCAGTACCATACCCCATCATAACATAATCAGCTACATAAATAGGTATTTCAGTATCATTAACTGGATTAATAGCAGTTAAACCATCAATTCTAACACCAGTTTTATCTTTAACAAGTTCAACTCTTTCAAACTCAGTTTTCTTTTTAGCTTCTTCTCTATAATTTAATATTTCATCAAAATTCTTAATTAAATCTTTACTTTCATCAACAATTGGATGTTCAGGAGCAATAACCATAAAAGTAGCACCATATAAAGTATCAGGTCTAGTAGTATATACTTTTAATTTACTATCAATTTCTTTAATACTAAAATTAACAAATGCACCAGTACTTCTACCAATCCAATTTTCTTGTTGAGTTTTAATATTTGGTAAATAATCTACTTCATCAAGACCCATAAGTAACTTTTCAGCATACTCAGTAATTCTTAAATACCAAACATCTTTTTCTTTTTGAATAACATCACTATGACATATATCACATTTACCACCTTGAGAGTCTTCATTAGAAAGTACAACTCTACATGATGGACAATAATTAACTAAAGTTTTATCTCTAAATACAAGTCCATTTTCAAACATCTTTAAGAAGATCCATTGAGTCCATTTATAATAATTAACATCAGTAGTATCTATACTTCTATCATAATCAAATGAGAACCCAACTTTCTTAAGTTGATTAGAGAATACTTTAATATTATTATCAGTTACTTCTCTTGGATGTGTTTTAGTCTTAATAGCATAATTTTCAGTTGGAAGACCAAAAGCATCATATCCTATTGGAAATAATACATTATATCCTTCCATTCTTCTTTTTCTTGAAATAACTTCAAGTCCTGCATAAGCTTTAACATGTCCAATATGCATCCCAGCCCCACTAGGATAAGGAAACTCAACTAATCCATAAAATTTCTTTTTAGATTTATCAGTTCCAGTTTTAAATGTTTTATCTTTTTCCCATTTATCTTGCCATTTCTTTTCAATATCTTTAAAATTATACATTATCTATCTTCCCTTCTTTTTAAATATCTACCAGCAATCTCATAACATGAATAAATCATAATTATTAAGAGAACAAATCCAACGAGCAGTGACCATAAAACATTATCAATATAACTTATAATAGTCGCAGAAAACGATATTATAAATGAATTAATAATAGTCACAGTATTTAATACAGTTTTATATTTAGTCTTCTTCATATTAAGTCCATATCTTAAAATAAATAACTTAATTTCATCAGTATCTTTTAACTTAGAATACTCTTTTCTCTTCTTATTTAAGAATACAAAATATACTATTAATACAATAAGAAATATTAACGCAAAATCTTTCAAAAATAACAATACCGCTTCCATAATTCCTCCTAAAATAAAAAACTTTATAATTTAAGGACGAAATTACCGCGGTACCACCTTAATTCATAAAGTTTATGCATCTCTTATTTGTTAACGCCAAATTACGTTATTTCTAAAGTATCAAGTTCAATATAACCATTAATTAGTTTTCACCAACCACTAACTCTCTACATAATAAGTATATATCTACTACTACACCCATCAACGAAATATAATGAAATTATACAACAAAAAATAAATAAATTCAAGAAAAATAAAAAAGATTCTAAAATTAGAATCTTTATACTTCAGCTACATATTCTAAAAGTTTCATAAACATCTTAATAAATACTGGAGGAAGACCTTTTCTTCTAAGTTTTCTAATAGCAATTCTCTTAGCTTTAATATTAGAATCACTAAATAATATTACATCTATTTCATTCTTTAATTTAGTTTCAATCTTTAAGTCAGATACAATACTTTCTAAGTCTTCATTAATAACTCTTTGAGCATCTATTTCAATATCTTTACCCTTACAATATACAAATATCTTACTAGTAGTAGGAACATTATCAAATTCAATTACAAAGTCATTATCATCAACATATCTTCTATAAGCTATATTAACTTGATCTTTAAATACTTGAACATTATCAGTAAATTTAGTATTTCTAAATCTAATAACATAATCCCTATTATCAGGTATAATACCTGTCTTACCTTCTAAAGGTTCAATACTAACAGAGAAATCATCTTCTTTATACATATAATTAATTTCAGTTGTAAAACTAAATCCTTGTTTATGCATAGAAGATACTCCATCATCTTCATATAATTTATAAGTATTACTTCTACCAGGGAATACTTGAATTTCTAACTTCTTAGGATTAGAAGTATCATTAATATTATCAGGATTTAATTTAGCAAGAGGTATTATAGCACCAGTTTTAGCGTATACAGGATAATCTTCATCCTTATAGAATGTTACATATCGTTTACCACCAGTAAACTTCTTACCAGTTTTAAAATCATACCATGTACCATTAGGTAAGAACACTTTATGAACAACTCTATTCATAACAGTATCTTTAGCATCAACTATCGGAGCTACGAATAACTCACTACCGAAATAAAATTCATTTTTATATAATGGTTCATCATAAGTTTCAGGATATTTATAATATAATGGTTGAATTAATGGTGAACCAAATGAAGAATATTTCTTAGCTTCACTATATAAATATGGAATTAATCTATGTCTAATTCTCATATAATCATGAACAATCTTTAATGTCTTAGCATCCCATTTCCAAGGTTCCCTCTTATAATACTTACCAGCATCACTAGAAAGTCTAAATATAGGACTATAAGCACCAAGTTGAACATATCTCATGAAAAGTTCTGCATCCTCAGTACCACCCTTAAATCCACCAATATCATGACTCCACCAAGATACACCAATATTAGCAGCAGTAGCATTATAAAATGGTAAAAGTTTAATAGTCTTCCAACTAACCAAAGTATTACCAGAATATAATATAGAATATTTATGAGGCGCAATACCAAAATTACGAGACATTATAAAGTTTCTTTTAGCAGGATATAAATTATAATTAGTATTTAAAAAATAATTCATAGAGAAACTTCTTAAAGTATTTTCTTTATTATTATCATCAACCCATAAGAAATCAACACCACTATTTATTAATGGATTAATAATTCCTTTTAAGAAAGAATCCATTAATTTAGAATCATATACATTAAGAGGAACATTCTTAGGTTGATCATTTTCATCTTTTTTATATGTTTTAAAGAATTCTTGATAATTCTTTTCTTCTACACTAAGTATACCTTCAGTCTTAATATTAGTACCTAAATATATATTATTAGAATGTAAAAATTCACTTAACTTAATAGTATCAGGGAACTTATTAGCATCTAATGTATAACTAAGTGTTGAATAATTATTTTTAGTTCTAGCATTTTCATTTAATAAAAGTACTGAACATGGTAAATCATATTTCTTAAATTTATATACTAAATTTTGAATAGCTTGTTCATTATAATCTTCATTCTTATTCCACCATACTCCAAGAGCATATCTAGGAATTAATGGAGGAAGTCCAGTAAGATTAAAATAATCTCTAAGCCCTACTCCAAAATCATTATTATATATAAATAAATATGTATCTATATTCTTATAATTAGGAGCAAGTATATTACCATTCTTATTAAGAATTGGTGTTCTAGAATCATCTATAGTAGTAAAACCATCTAATGAGAATAAACCTTTATCATAATTAGCGCTACCTTTACTTCCATCTAAACTATAAGATGTTCCCTTAAAGTTACGAACTTCAGGATGATTAAAATACCATAATTTATCAGTACCTATAACACTAACCTTTAAGTTTTGATCAGGAAGTAATCTACTACCTACATAAGGCATCTCTTTAATATATTCTAATACGAATTTTTCAGTCTTAATAACTAATATTTTATTATCTTCTTCAACTGTAATTTTAGGTTGACCAAATGATCTATTACTTGCAAAAAAAGTAGGAAAATCATTAAATGATCCAGTTTCACTATATTCAAAACGAATTAATGCTTCAGATAAAATACTAATTCTATATTTTTGACCTTTAAATACATATGAAGATGGAGTTTTACTCTTCAACATATCTATATAAAAATGAGATCCAAAATCATACATAATGTTTTCCTCCTATTTATTTTTTACATTATTTCTTGTACACCAGTTGCTACTGCATTAGTAACAGCTTGTGGATTTACTGACTGTGCAGGATTTGTATTTACTGCTGGATTAATAAATTGTCCTGTTGGTGCAGCACTTTGTGCAGCTTGTACAGGAGATGGTGCTGGTGCAGCTTGACCAGAATTTAATTTAACCATCCAATTATTATATATTTCACAGTTAGCACTTGTTGGTGGTGGATCAGCTTTCTCCATCTTAACAATCATTGGTATTTTAAATATTCTACCAAATGCTACACAAGTACCAGCTTGTAAAGTCTTTTGTTTTTCAACAACATCTTCACTCATATTAGGAACTGATTTTGAAATATATTCTAAATCAGCTGGGTGATTTATTTTAAATATTAAGAAGTTCGCACATTGACTTATAACATTTTCATTTAAGTCAGTTGGTCTTTGAGTAATTAAATCTAAAAGTAAACCATATTTACGACCTTCCTTAGCAATTCTTTCAAATATATTATAACCAAGAAGTTTCTTATCGTCCCCTTCCATTACATAACGGTGGGCTTCTTCAAGTATCATATGTATTGGAAAAGACGCTCTATCTTCCAAAGCTCTTGTAAATTTCATAAACATACGTCCAAAAATCTTAACAATAGTTCTAGCAAATCTATCATCAACATCTTCTAAATTGAAGTTAACAATTTGACTCTTCTTAGTACCATTAATTTGTATTTTCTTAATATATTCATCTATAGTAGTATATCCATCAGAGCTAAAGAATTGAGCATTACTACGAGTAGCTAAATCATGTAATTTAACTTTTAAACTCATAGCTGCATCATACATAGCTTCATTAAGTAAATATCTTTCACTATATAATGTGAAATTTAATGCAACTTCTAAATCATGTAATGAATAATATACACCAGTAGCATTATAATCCCACTTTCTATTTTCATCTATAAATCCTTTAATATAATCAGAAATTATCTTACGTTCAGCAAATCTACCTTCACTATCTATATCAAAACAATTTCTAAACATACGAGTAAATCCAATACCAGGAACCTCTGTTTCTAAAGAAAGTTCAGGAGTATTAGTTTCACTTAATATTTCAAATATTTGATCTCTAATCTTACTAGCAGTTTGATTAGTATACATAATATTAACTATTGCTTTAGCTAGAGTATGGTTTTTAAAATCTAAAGCTTCTTTATCATTACGAGCAAACATCTTAACATATACTAAAGCAGTTTCTACCATAGCAATTTGACTAAAATGAGTCGCATCAAGTAAATTAAGAACATCATCAAGTTCTAATAAACATACTGGAATATTAAGTTTTTCATAATTTTTCTTTAAACTAGTTGTTATAACTTTAAAAGAATAATATTCATTATTTTTATTTAAATCTTTAAAAGCATTCATATATTCACCATATGAATCAAAGATAAAGAAATTAGCTTTATATGGTATTATTTGACTATTTGGAAATATATTTTGAATAATTCTACATATACCATAAGTTTTACCACTACCAGTATTACCAAATATAGCACTATGGTTAGAAAAGAATTCATCAATACTTACATTTAATGGATAATCATTGTATAAAGGACTAACCCCTAAACGAAGACCTTTATCCTCTACTCCAGTAAGTATTTTTAATTCTTCTGCATTAATTATTCTAATCTTAGCATCTAAACTAGGTTTCTTAATTAAACCACCAATAAAATCATTTTCAGTAAGTTCTCCTAAAAATGTAATCTTAATAGTATCTTGTTCAATAGAATCGATTTCACCTAATATCTTTTTATTAGAGTCTTCAAATATAACATGAAGATTAATTAAATCTTTTATACCCGCACTATTTTCTTTATTAACTTCTACTATAGCGCTGTTCTTATTAATAGTTAGAATTTTTCCAAGCATATCAAAAAAACCATCCTCTCTATTCTTACTATAATTCTATCACAATATTTATTTTCAAACAATATAAAAAAAAGAAATTATATTAATTTCTTTTTTTACTTAAACCATATTTTATTTAAATAAAGTCCATTAGGTAAAGCACATCTACCAAGAGCAGTTCTGTCTTCACTTTTAAATATATTTTCAACTTCAGAAATAGACTTAACACCTTCATTAATATCAATAAGAAGCCCTACTATATTACGAATCATATATCTTAAAAAACCACTTGATTCAAATCTAAGATATAATACATTCTTATGAATTTTATAATCAATTATAATATCTCTTTCATATGAATTATTATCTTTATCAGAAGTAAAACTTCGATAATTATGTTTACCACTCATAACCTTACAAAAATCATTTAATAATTCTTTAGATATTCTCTTACAATATTGATATTCATATTCAACCATTATAGGATTATATTCACCCATATTAATCTTATAAATATATTCTTTTTTAAGAACATCATATCGTATATTAAAGTCATCATGAATTCTTTTAATACTCTTAATATGAATATATTCATTTAACATAGAATTCATACTATGACATAATTTCTTATTATTAAATTTCTTATCAGTTTCAAAAGTTAAATATTGATTTAATGCATGTACTCCCCTATCAGTTCTAGAACTAGCAAGACAATTAATATTACTATTAAATATACGAGATAATACATTTTCAATATCACGCTCTACAGTTACCTTATTCTTTTGAATTTGATAACCATAAAACTTAGATCCATTATAACTAAAATTAACTAAATATTTCATAATAACCCCTTATCCATAATACAAGCATATATTAAAACTAAATGAAATAATAAAAAGAATATATCATAAAACCCTACTTTATTAACTCTATAATTAGTTCTATATTTTTTTAAACTAAATAACTTTAATTCAGATGCAAAAGCTATATCTTTATTCTTCTTTTTAGTAAGTCTATTAATATTACTATACATTTTAGAAAGTGCATACCATCTACCAAATATATTAGAGTGACCATAATCAATACCACGAGATGCACTAGCTTTAAGAGTTTTAAATTCAACTACCAACATTAAAGGTATATATCTAACAATTTGATTAATCTTAAAAGATAACTTAGAAATTGGAAGAAATAAAAAATTAAACATAGATAAAAATCTCTCAATTCCATAAGCACTCTCACTAGGAGAAGTAGTATAAGATAATATATTTAAGTACTCTATTACACTTACAAGTTTAATAATATATACTAAAGCATCTTCAATCTTTAAATCAAAATATGCACATATAAATGCTATTAAAATATATATGTATCTCATTGACCAAAAAGTATTAAAATAATACTTAAAAGGTACATAACTTAACATCATCATAATAACTATAAAAAAGAATACAAATAAATTTATAGTTAAATCATTACTTAATAAAAGTATAATTATACATATAATAAAATTAATTAATTTAATAACAGGATTTAATCTATGTATCGAAGAATCAACAGGATAAAAAGATCCAAAAGAATTCCTAGAATACATCCCTATACACCCCCTTAATTAAATCAAGGATGTTAGTGTAATCATATAAATCATGTCCATTATTTCTAGCTACTTCAGTAAACTTTATAATCGGAGGTACTTCTAAACCAATATTCTTAAGTAACTCTGTATCTTTAAGAATATATTTATCTCCACTAGAAACAAGTCTAGTTAAATGCATAAGATATATTTTATCACTTATTTGATAACAAAAAGATGTATCTTTAGAAAGTAATATAATAGTCTTTTTATATTTAGTTTTAAGTATTCTAAGAAGTCTTAATAATTCTTGTTTATCATTATTAGATATACCACATGTATATTCATCCAAAATTAATATTTGAGGATTATAAACAAGTGCACATGCAAGAGCTACCTTTTTAGCATCAACAAGAGTTAAATTAAGAGGATTTAGATGTAAATATGATTCATCAAGTCCAACTAACTTTAACGCATCAAGTGCTCTCATATCTATCTTTTCAAGTTTATATTTAAAGTATTTCATACCAAACTCAATTTCCTCTTTAACAGTCTTATTAAAAAACATATCAAAAGGATTCTTATATACATATCCAGTATCAAATCTAAGCTTATTTACATTTTTAATTCTAGATCCATCATTAACAAACTTATCAACAATAACTCCACCCTTAGTAGGACTAACAAGCGCATTAATTAAATCACCAATCGCACTCTTACCACTATTAGAAGCACCTAAGAAAGAATATACACCAGGTTCCTTAATATAAAAAGATACATCATTTAATATAGTCTTTTCAAGAGGAGTACCCTTGTCTATAACTAAACTTACTCTATCAAATCTTATTTCCATAAAGCATTCACCAACTTTTCATTAGTCATATAATACTTATCAATCATTTGATAATCCATTAAATACTTATTAAGTTCAACTATAAAAGGAATACCTAAATGTAATCTCTTAAGTAACTTTTCTTCATTTAAAACACTAAGTGTTTTACCTTCACAAACTAATTTTTTATCATAAATAATTACTACTTTTTCACCATATAAAGTCTCTTCAATATCATTAGTAAAATTAATAACAGTTCCACCATCAGATACAAATTCTTTTAATAAAGATACTACAAGATTCTTATCCTCATAATCAAGTTCACATAGTATATTATCTATTACTAAAATACTAGGTTTCATAATTAAAGAAGATAAAATCTTAACTTTAGTTTTATCACTACTACCTAAACTATTAGGATCTTTATCTAATAAATGATCAAGTTTAAATCTTCTACTATAAGTATCAAGTAAAGAACGAATATCATCTTTTTTATATGCTAAACTCTCAAGACCAAATACTATCTCATCAGAAACATTTTCTCCAACAAAAATATTTAAATGTTTATATAATACAATACCCATTTTCTTTCTAATAGTATCTATATTATCTTTATTAAATACAGTATCACATATAACAATATCTGCTTTTTTATGACCATATAAAAGCGTATGAATAAGTAAATCATTATTATTACCAATAACAGTTACAAATTCACCACCAGAAATGTTTAATTCAATAGTATCTTCAAATTTATACTTAAAGTAATCATTCATAATAAAAATTCTCCTATACTAAATTATACTATAATTTTAAACATTAAAAAAGATATATTATTCATATATCTATTTATTTTTATTGAACATCTACATTATCATTAGTAATCATCTTTGCTACTAATCTATCTAAAGCATCTTCACCAGTTTTTAATGTAGCACTAGGTCTTACATCATATACACCCATTACTCTCCACATAACATTATCATATTTTAAGTAATTGTTTCTTTCATCACCACTAACTAAACAAGCACTTACCTTTGTACCATTTGATTTAGTTCCACCTGTAGCGATGATTCCTTTAGTAGGATCACATTTACAAAAATCATCTTCACCAGTACCATATTTACCAATGAATTCTCCGTTTGCAAATCTATCACATACTTGTTCAACTAAAGTACCAGAAGAAACTTCAGCAACTGAACCATTAAATACAGCAGTTACACCAACAGCTTCTTTAGTTAATATAACATAATTAGTATTCATAGAAACATTATTAACTGGGTCTACCATACAACCACCAGCATTTACAACTTGACTACCAGCAATTTCAATAGTTGTATTACAAATAGCATCACCAGCTACTGCTTGTCTATCAACATCTAAATAGTTACCAGAAATAAGTTCATATACATAAACTCTAACTTCTGTTTGACCATTAAATATATCAGGATTATTTTCAGCATAACTTTCAGCAGCATGAATAATGTAATCAACTTTAGTTTGATACATTCTTTGTTTAATATTTTTATTAACAACTATAATACTAGGTATCGCAATTACAGATATAATACCAATAATAGCAATAACAACTAATAATTCAGTTAAAGTAAAACCTTTTTTATTCATATCTAATAACCTCTATTCTAAAATAATTATAATAGAAATTAATTATATTTTCAACTATTTTTGAAAATAACTACTAATAATATCGTATACTCTATCTTTACCTACTTTAGTTACACTAGAAAAATTAATTATTTCATCTCCTAAAGCTGGAACAAGAGTCTTCTTAATTAAATCATCTTGTTTATCTCTTAAAGAACGATTAACTTTATCATGTTTAGTAGCAACAATTGTTACAGGTAAATTATAGTACTTTAAGAATTTATACATAAGTACATCATCTTCAGTAGGTTTATGTCTATAATCAACAAGTAAAAATACATGTTTTAAATAAGGTCTTTGTTTTAAATATTCTTCAATCATAACACCAAATTTTTCTATTTGTTTTTTACTTGTAGCAGCATACCCATAACCAGGTACATCAACTATATAAAAATCTTTATTAACTAAATAGAAATTTAATGTTTGAGTCTTACCAGGTTTAGAACTAGTTCTAGCTAAATTCTTTCTATTAATAACAGTATTAATAAAACTAGATTTACCAACATTACTACGTCCAAGAATTAAAAATTCATTCTTTTTATCTTCTGGATATTGACTAATTCTAACAGCAATAATAGGTTCATCAACACTAGTTATTTCCATATTAATCCCTACTTTCTTCGTTATATTTTTTACATTCAAGACTTAATTCTTTAATTAAACCATCAACAACTTCTTTACTTTCAGTACGAACACCACTTGCATATTTATGACCACCACCATTATATTTAGCAGCAATCTCATTTATTACAGGTCCTCTACTTCTAATATTAACTCTATATAAATTGTTCTTAGCATCATGAGATACAAATACCCATACAAGAACTTCATTAATATTATTAAAATCATTAATCATATTAGATGCAGCAGCATTATCAGCCCCAAGTGAAGCTAGAATATCATCTTCTATTTCAATATATGCAAAACCATTTTTATCAACCTTTAATGTAGAAGCAATATGACCCATAAGTCTAACTTCACTTAATGGTTTAGCATAAGTTTTTCTATATAATTCATCAACATCTAATTTATATTTTTTAATTAAAGCACCAACAAGTTCAAATGTTTTATAATTAACACTAAATAAAAATCTATTAGTATCACTTACAATCCCTGTATATAAGTTACCAGCTATATTCTCATTCATCTTAAGTTTAGTATTATTGATTACATCAAGTACTAGTTCACTAGCACTAGATGCAGTTTCATCAATATATTCTATCTTACTAAAAGTATCTACCTTAGGATGATGATCAATTTTAATAATATGTTTAAAAGATAAGAAATTATCTATATCAACTCTTCTAATATCAGGAGTATCTACAGTAATTAATAAACCATTTTCATAGTCATATTCAGTTACTTTATCTACTTTACCAAAATATTTAAATCTAGCAACAGTAGTACCAACAGCATAAACTTCCTTTTCAGGAAAAGTAAGTTTAATAGATTCCTTAAGAGCCATTTGACTACCAAAAGCATCTGGATCTGGTCCAATATGTCTAGCAATATATATCTTCTTATATTTCTTTATTTCATTATAAATTGACTTATAAATATTATTCATTTTCCTTTTCTTTCTATTTGATTAAATCAAAAGTATCTTTAGCAATCATTAATTCTTCATTAGTTGGTAATACATATACCTTAATAGAAGAATCTTCAGTACTAACATCTCCACTAATACCACGAGTATTATTTTTATCTAAGTCTAAAGATACACCTAAATATTTAAATTTATCCATAATTAATTCACGAGTTAATGGACTATTTTCACCAACACCAGCAGTGAATACAATATAGTCAGCTCCTTCAAGTAATGTATTATACATAGAAATATAATTAGCTATATGTTTAACATACATATTCATTGCTCTAACACTTCTTGGATCTTTAGCAACAAATGCATCTTCAACATCTCTCATATCACTTGAAACACCACTAAGTGCAAGCATACCACTCTTCTTATTTAAAGCATTAACTACTTCATCAGCACTCATTTTAGTTTTATCCATTACATATGGAATAATACTAGGATCAATATCTCCACTACGAGTACCCATAATAATACCTGCTAAAGGAGTAAATCCCATAGAAGTATCAACACATTTACCATCACGAATAGCACATAAAGATGCACCATTACCTAAATGACAACAAATGATTTTCTTATCTTCACCAACTAATTCCTTCATTTTTAAAGAAATATATCTGTGACTAGTTCCATGGAAACCATATTTTCTAACAGAGAAATTTTCATACCATTCTAAAGGTACTGGATATAAAAATTCTTCTTCATCCATACTTTGATGGAATGCAGTATCAAATACAGCAACTTGAGGAGTATCAGGTAAAATAGCTTTAAAACTTCTAATACCTGCTAAGTTAGCTGGCATATGTAAAGGTCCTAATGGGAATAATTCTTCAATCTTACTTTCAACAGCATCATCTACAATAATACTTTCAAAATAAGTATCCCCACCAGTTAATACTCTATGACCAACACCATCTAAATCCTCATATGAATCTAATATTTTCATATCAATTAATTCACTCATAAGAATTTCAACAGCCTTAGTATGATTTTCTAAATCAACCTCTTTTTTAATCTTTTCACCATTATATTTAATAGTATAAAAAGATCCATCAATTCCGATTTTTTCAAAAGTTCCACTTACTAAAACTTTTTCTTCTGGAAGTTCAATTAAAGTAAATTTTAAAGACGAACTACCAGCATTAACACTTAATATTTTCATGCAAAAATTCCTTCTTTCTTTTATATTACATATTATAGCAAAGAAAAAGTAAAAAGTGAAATATTTTCACCTTTTACTTAATATTAAATTTGTTCATTAACTTTAAAATTTATATCAAAAAATCCTTTACTATATTCCTTATAAAAATTAGCAATAACATAATGATGAGATTTACCTTTTGGAATAACAACATCTTTTGTTATTACATAGTTTTCTTCATCAGTAAGTGAAAAAGATTCACTAGCATCAAGAAAGTAACCACGACTATCACCAAGTTCAGTAACACCAGTAACATAAGGTTCATTTACACCTTTGTATGTAGATTCACTATAATTAAAATATATAGTGTTATTATCTAAAGAATATAAATCATTTTTAATATTAGCAGTTAATGAATATGTTAAGTCTTCATCACTTTTATTAACAACAAATATTTCATTAGAAACAGCAAAATACATAACACCACCAGTATAATATTGCATAGAATTTACTTCACCTAATTCAATTTCATATTTATCTTCAAATGTAATAATCTTATTATCATCATTAAGTTTACGATCTCTATTTATAAAACCAATTATACCAAGACTTAAAAATAAGATAATTGGAATAATTAAAATAATAATTACTTTTTTCATATCTTCACCATTTTTATTATAACATAAAAAAAGATATATTACTTATATATCTTTTTGTCTGTATATCTTTCAACTCTATCATATTCAAAGTCTTCCAACTCTTTATATTCAAAGTTTCTAGTATTTAACATTTTCATTTTATAAAGTAATTTATTCTTCTTACTAAACTTATTATTCAATAACATAATATTCACCATTAAATATTATGTGCTAAATAATTAATTTAATACTATAATAAATCACTAATTTTTTCTTCAAGAGAAACTACTTCAATAGTATTAATAGCTTCTTCTAATAATGGTTCAAAATCATATTTACTTTCTTCACTATATATATGTTTTAAATTAGGATTTATAACAGGATGTTTAGGTACAAATACAGTACAACAATCTTCATAAGGAAGTATACTTGTTTCATATGTATCTATTTTTTTAGATATTTCAATAATATCTAATTTATCAAAAGAGCATAAAGGTCTTAAGATAGGATAATTAGTTACATCATTAACAGCAACAATACTCTTTAAAGTTTGACTAGCTACTTGTCCAACACTCTCTCCATTAACAATAGCTAAACACTTATTATCTTTAGCTACTCTTTCAGCTATTCTATACATCATTCTTCTCATAATAGTAATTAAATATGTAGGATCAAGATTCTTATAAATAGCTTCTTGAATCTTAGTAAAATTAACAACTAAAAGTTTTCCATGAGAATTATATTTTTCTAAAGTTCTAGCAAGACTAATAACTTTATTTCTAGCTTCAATACTTGTATGAGGTCTACTTTCAAAATATAAGTAATAAAGTTCAACACCTCTTTTAATAGTCATATATCCCGCAACAGGACTATCAATACCACCACTTAACATAAGTAATGCTCTACCTAAAGTACTAACAGGATATCCACCACTTCCAGGAACACCATTTTTATATACATAAACAGCTTCCCTTCTAATTTCAACATTAATATATAAATCAGGATTATGAACATCTACGCTTAAATCACTATTTCTTAAAATATGACCACCAATAATATTATTCATGTCCATTGATTTAATAGGATAACTCTTATCACTTCTATTAGTAACTACCTTAAATGTAGAATAAACTCCATCATTAACAAGTTCTAAACTTAATCTTTTAATTTCATCTTCTGAATTATCTTCACTCATAAAACATACACATATTTCATGAATACCAAATATATTCTTAAGAATATCTACTATAGAATCAATATCATCTTCATTTGGAAATATAAACATTCTATAATAATCATCTTTTACATCAAATTCATAATTCTTAAGTTTCTCATTAATATTATTTTTAAGTGTCTTAATAAAATAATTTCTATTATCTTTTTTAGTAGTTAATTCACCATATTTAATTAATATTACTTTTCTCATTTCATCAACAACTCATTCCATACTTTATCAAATATCTTTAAGAAATTTTCAACTTCTTCTAAAGTAGTCATATGACTTAAACTAACCCTTATAGAAGTAGTAGATACATCTTTATTACCATTTGATAAAGCTTTTAATACAGTACTTTCTTCTAAACTAGAACATGCAGTAGTAGTACTTACATAAATATCATATCTTTCAAGAGCGTGTACAAAAGTTTCACTCTTAATCTTAAGTAAACTAAAGTTAACTATTTGAGGTACACTTAAATCACTAGAATTAATTTGAATTGGATACTTTTCAAGTCCCTTTAATAGTACACTTTTTAACTTTTCACATTTCTTAATATTCTTATCTAAATTATCATTAATAAGTCTCATAGCTTTAGAAAAAGCAACAACTAAAGGTAACGCTGGAGTTCCTCCTCTAAAAGGACAATTCTCAGTAGTACCATATATTAAAGTATCAATATTTAAATCTCTTCTTTTATATAAAATACCTATACCCTTAGGAGCATATATCTTATGAGAACTAAAACTAGCAAGATCAAGATCACTTAAATAAAATTTAGTTTTACCAAGAGCTTGAGTTAAATCACTGTGAAATATTACATCAGGATTCTTCTTATTAATAATTTGTCTAATTGTTTTTAAAGGTTGTTTAAACCCTGTTTCAGAGTTAACTGCGCAAATACTAACCATTATAGTATCAGGTCTAATTATTTCTTCTAAGTGTTTAAAATCAACTTGTCCATTAGGTAAAATATTAACAAAATCAATATCGTATCCTATACTACTTAAATGACCCATTACTTCTAAAACACTTTTATGTTCAAGTTTAGAAGTAATAATATGTTTACCCTTCTTAACATATTTATATGCAACACCTTTAATAGCAGTAGTATTACTTTCACTAGCACCACTAGTAAAAATAAGTTCCTTTGGATGACAATTTAATATGTCTGCTATTTGATTAGTAGCTTGCATAAGTAATTCTTTAGACTTAACTCCAAGAGTATGTATAGAGTTAGCATTCCCTATAAATTCACGAGTAACTTTACAATAAGAATCAAGTACTCTATCATCAACTGGAGTAGTCGCACTATAATCTAAATAAATCATAAATTTCCTTTCTATATTTCTTGAATAACTGTTAATATAACAGGTTTACAAGAAGTAGTCTTATATAAATAATTTCCTATATTTTCACGAATATCATTTCTTATCTTAACATAATCAGCATATCTATTAGAAAAAGTATTAGACTTAATAATTTCTAAACTCAATCTTTGTATTTCTTCAATAATATCCATATTATCTTTTTGATAAATAAATCCACGAGTCATAACTTCAGGACCAACTAATAATTTCTTTTCTTTTTTACTTAATGTAGCAGAAATAATAACTAAACCATTACTACTAAGTAACTCTCTATCTTTAAGTACTAATTCACCTACATCTTCACTACTTTTACCATCAATTAATATATCATCTACAAAAACTTTATCAAAGTTTTCAATCATATTTCCATCTACAAAAGTAGTAATACTTCCATTTTCTTTAAGTAATATATTTTCTTTAGGTACACCTACCTTTAAAGCTAAATTACCATTTTCTACTTGATAACGATATTCACCCTTAATAGGCATATAATATTTAGGATTAAATAACTTAACTAAAAGCATTAAATCTTCACTAGATGCATGATGTCTAACACTCTTATCTTTAGGTATATTAATAATATGAACACCTTTAATAGCTAAATCATTCATAATTTCAGCAAGTGTTTTTTCATAAGCATCATAACTAGGTTCAGCAAAACAAATACTATCAGTTTTTTCTAAAGTAATAAATTTATCATGTCCATTAATAATTCTCTTAATATTTGAATATGGAGTTTCTCTATCATTACTAATTAAAATAATAGTATTACTTTGTTTTAAATCAGTTAAATTACCAAGCATATTTTCATCTACATTCAAGTATCCATTCTTAATACATAAAGATACAATAGTATGTAATTCTTTACCCATAATAACAACTTTTCTATCTTTATTTTTAAGAGCATTAAATATCTCTTGAATAGTATGAATATGTAAAGGTAATACAGTAAACATAATTCTACCTTTATTTTTATCAATAATATTCTTAAAGAAATTTTCAAGTTTATGATTAGGAGCAGTATGTCCTTTCTTTTCAGAAAATACACTTTCTGCCATTAAACATAGAACACCTTGTTTACCAATATAAGCAAGTTTTCCTAAATCCATATCATATTTATCATTCATAGTAGGATCAATAACAAAATCAGCCATATAAATAATAGCTCCATCATTTGTATTAACAGCATATCCTAAAGTTTCAGGACTACTATGACTTACACTAAATGGAAATACACTAAAATCTTTAAAATCTATTTTTCTATGAGCAGGAATAACATGCATATTCTTAATTTCTAATTTTTCTTCACCTAACTCATATTCAATAATCTTACTAGTATACATAGATGCATATACATTTATTTCTGGAATAGCTTTAATTAAATCAGTTAAAGCACCCATATTTTCTCTATGTGGATGACTAATAAATAATCCAACTATATCATTTTTATGTTCAACAAGCCATGAAAAATCAGGTATAACATAATCAACACCATACATTTTATCTGGTGCATACTTCATACCACAATCAAATATAATAATTTTACCATCTACACTAACAGTATATAGGTTCTTTCCATTCTCGTTTAAACCACCTAAACTCATTATATCAATTTTACTCATAATATCACTCCTTTAAAAGTTTAAATGTTGTATCTAATTATACTACAAAATAGAAAAAAATACTAGTTACACCTAGTATTTTCTTGGTTTAATTAAAAAGATTAATTTTCTTTAACAGTAATTAACCCTTTATCAACTTCTTCTAACGCTCTTCCTATTTCTTTCTTAGAAACGTACTCATTTTCATTCACTTGATAATGTTTATGTTCTTTCATAATTTTTGCTCTATCAGCAGCAATATGAACTAACTTATACTTAGAGTCTACAATATTTAATAGTTTATCAATTGAAGGATATATCACTTTTACCATCTCCCTACACTAATAATATAACCAATAATAAAAAAGTGCACAACAATTATACACTTTTTTTGACAACTATTTTACAATTATTCGACTAACTTCCTTAAAGCATCTAATATAACAACCATAGCCCAAGTATCTTGTTTACAGTATACCATTAAATTATTAAGAGCACGCTCTAAATCATATTTATCCATTGAATCATATTTAGAATAAGTAACTAGAGCCTCTGTTCCATTTTTAACTTCTAATTCACTATAAGTTAAATCAGAAAATATAGGTAAAGTCTTCTTAATAGAATAACTACCAGATAAATCTTTATGATAATAATTTATCTTACTACTTCTTTCACTATCAAAACCTAATGATTCATATAACTTAGAGTTATTCTTAATAAAATAAATTAAATCAGTTGAGTTTTCAGCTATTAAAAGTAATTTATCTCTATATTCTGGAAATATATATGCTAGTTCTTTTAATCTACTTTTTTCAAAACTAACATTTTGAGCTAACATAGTACCCTTACTTCCATCAATTCTACTTACTAATTCTTTTACCATCTCTTCTCTTTCATCACCACTAGTTGATGCAAGAAAAATATAATTATCTTTATCTTTATCACATACACCAGGAGCATGTTCTATATGTAAAGAAAATTCAAAACAAGATTGACTATATGGTCTTTCACCTTTAAATCTTGGCATTGGACAAGGAAAACTTTCAAAGTCTAAATGATATATAGGATACTTTAATGTATCAAGAGCACTCTTTATTTTCTCTTTATCAATATATATTTTATCATTATCATATGAGTCTCTTTGAATAACCATATTAGGTTTATCTTTAATCCATTCAAACGGAACATCATCTAATGATTTAATTCCCATATTTATAAGATCATATTTAGTAAACTTATCTTTAGTAAATCCAATATTATCATTAAATCCAATATAATTATAACTTGTATTATATTTAGGTACATCACTAAAACATATATCTTTATATCTACACGCACATCTACCTTTTATATCACAGTAAACACCTACATCACACTTTTCATGTTTAGGTTCATATATATTATTTTCAAGTTCATCCCTTAAAACCTTAATCTTATCTTGATAATTATATGTAATATCACTAACATCAAATATATTAACTATATCTTCACCATCAATAGTGTTATATACTCTCTTACCATCTTCCATATAACCATCATAAACATAATTGTGATTTAATACAGCCAAATAATATTTAATATTATAATCCTTAGTACTAACATCATTTTCAATAATATGTCTTTGAATCGCAATATCATATATATATTTACCATAGTCACTATATCTATCATATAACTTACTTAATTTCTCATTATATTTCTTCATTAATTTAGGACTATCACTAACAGGATCATTTAAATAATAAATACCATCTCTTTTACTAAATAAAGGATATTTCTCTTTAGAATTTTCAAAGTATTCTAAACTTAAATAATTTCTACTTGTAGTAGCTTTAACCTCAATAATATTAATATTATTACCATCTTTATTATATATATCAACATAACATAAATATCTAATACCATTATGAATATAATCAAAAGATTCTTGATTATAAGTAGTACTACTATAAACAAATTTACCTTTAAATAACTTCTTACATACTTTAGCTGCTTCTAACTCAACTTCTTTATAATAATCAAGCATTGCATTTAATTGTATATCTTCTTTTTGAGTTAAATCAGTATCACTCTCTTCATCAAACATATTAGAAACAAGTTCTCTTATTTCAAGGCTTTCTTCTTCCTTCTTATATTCATCAATAGTCATTTCACTAGATAATTTATCTTTTCTAATATTTTCTAAAGCAGAGTATCTAGGACATCTAGTATACTCTACAAAATTAGTTTTAGTTATTGCCATATTAACATTCCTCTATAAAAGTCTTACTCTTATGTGGTTCATCAAATAATAGATTTGGATACCCTTGTTGTCTTAATGCTTCATATATCATAATCGCAACAGTATTAGATAAATTTAAACTTCTAACATCATCACTCATAGGCATTCTCATACATTTATCAATATATGGCTTTAATATTTCACGAGGTATACCAGTACTTTCTTTACCAAAAAAGAAATAATAATTTTTATCACTATCACTATAATCAAAACTACTATGAGGCTTATGACCATATCTAGTTAAAAAATAAAATTCACCATCATTCTTACTAAAAAATTCATCTATATTTTCATAAACAGTATAATCACATTTATCAATATAATTCGCACCACTTCTTTTAATATATTTTTCTTCTAAACTAAAACCAAGTGGTTTAATTAAATGAAGTTTACTATGTGTCGCAACACATGTTCTCATAATATTACCAGTATTAGCTGGTATTTCAGGTTCAAATAAAACAATATTAATCATAAAACCTCCTAAAAACAATTATTTATTTGATTATAAACAAAACTCGCACCATTCTTATTATAATGTACTCCATCATCAAAATAACTTTCCCAAGTACTTATATTTGCTTTAGAATTTACATCACAATATCTAACATTACTTCCAGTTAAACAACTCTTAATCTTAGAATTAAAAGAATCAACATCAGCATTATTAATAGAAGTATAATTTCTAGATACTGGTATAACAGATACAATAATTACATTATGTTTAGAATCTATTCCATTAATAAATTCTTGATACTTAGTACAATACTTATTAACATTATATAAATCATTAATTCCATAACTAAGTACTATATTATAACTTCTAGAAGAGTTAGAATTAAGTATATTTTTAGCGCTACTTATATGATCAGGTAAATTAGTTATATTAGCTCCATCTTTAGCTACTACACTCTCTTTATCACTCATATTAACATACATTTTCATTCTGTTAGTTCTAGAGTCTCCCATATAAATAGTATAATCAGTTTCAACAGTTACAGGGTCATTTGTATTAACATCAGGTGCTTCAGGATTATCTTCAGTTTCATTTTCATTGATTCTTTCATCAATCTTACCTTTTACTACTTCTAATCTTTGTAAAAAAGAAGTTCTATCCCCAGCATTCTTAATGTTATTAACAGAAATTACTGCATTATTATAATCATTATAATCTAAAGATGATTCTGCTCTAGAAACTGCTTCTTCAGCATTAGCTATATATGCATTACGAGTAGTTTCACTCATATCTTCAGAAAAACATGCTTCATATTCTGTACCATTAGTACTAACTCTTACAAGTACTCCTACTATTGTAGGTATCATAAATATAAGTACAGCAGCAATTGCTCTATTAATCGCAATCTTTTGTGCTTTCTTTAAGCCATCATTATCTTTATCATTGATAGCTTTCATAAAATCAACCATACATATTACTATTAAAATAATAGGTACAATTATCTTAATTATCATAATTATTTTACTTATAATATCCATTACTTCAAGTACACTAGGATTATCACATATACCAAGTATCATATTTATCACCACTCTAATTTTAACATAAAACAAAAAGCAAATAAATTATTTATTTGCTTTTTTAAGATATAAACCTAAACCTATTAATAATATAAATCCAAATATAAGTCCAATAATAGACATAAAATCAATAGATTTATTTTCTTCATTTACAGGTTCCTCAAATACTTCATCTTTTTCAACTTGAAATAATATATTTACATTATCCATCTTATCTTTAGTTATTTTCCAAGTATATACACCATCTTTATAAGAATCAGCATTTTGATTAATAACCCTTCTATCAGTTTTAATATTTATATATGTATCATCATAATAACAATTAAATTTACCATAAGCTTTAATATAAAAATAATCATCTTCATTTAATACAACATAATCTTCAAAACAATTGTTAATAGCATAACTATTATAAAAATCTAAATATGTATAATCATAACTATATTTAACATTTAATAATCTGTTTCCTTTAGTTAAATTCTTTTTATGAAAATCTTTATAATTCATATTATCAAAAGCAAGTATTTCTCTTTCATCAAAATATTCATATAAAGTAGCACTTAATTTTTCTTCATTATTATCATTATAAATTTGATAATCAGTTTCAGTTATATCAAATTCCATAGTTTCTTTAACTTTAGATGAAGTAATATCTAAATTATAATTTACACTACAACCACTTAGTAATACTAAACATAAAATAATTATTATTTTTTTCATATTTCCTCCTAACATGGTGCAGCACATGCTCCATAGTTTCCACCGCTTACGTTTTCAGGTTCAATATGCCATGGTTCATTACTAAGTCTAAAAGTTAAACCATAATTTTTAGCATTATCGTGAACCCATTTAGCAGCTGAGTTACAATCCCATCCACCACTACATCCTGTTCCGTTATATGCAAGATCTGCAGCAATTCCCCATCCATGTCTAGATCCACCTGGACAAGCAACCCATTTAGTTCTTTCACTACAAGGACGAGTTGATTCATTCCAATATTTAGCTTGAGTAGAATATGGTCTAAATCCTTCAGTAATTGTAACAGTATGACCTAATTTAGCAGCATCATTAATTAATGCTTCAAGTCTTCTACCAAATTCTGGATTAGTTCCACTTATACCAGATTGTCTAACAGTATGACTATCACTTGTAGCTCTAGCATTAGGCACATAAAACACTCCATCTCTATATTCAACTTTATAAGTACCACTACCAGCACTATTATTTTCACCAGTTCCACCATAACCACTACCAGGTTTAGTTAAAGCATCTTCCTCATTAGCTTCTTCCATTTTAGTTTTTAAAGTTAGATATAAAGCATCTAATCTACTTTCATAATCACTTCTTAATGATTCATCAGTTATCTTATTTACAGCTTCACGAGCTTGATAATAAGCAGTATAACTTTCAGTACTTTCAGCTACCTCCATAAGTTCACTAGCACTACTTGCATAAGTATTATTAATATTATCTAAAGTAGCATTATCAATACATGCAGTAAAATTACTATCAGGTGCACTAATTTTAACAAGAGTTGTAACAAGTGTTGGAACCATAAATATAATTACACATGCTATAGCTTTTCTAGCCGCACTTTGAGATGCTTTCTTAAGTAAATCTTGATCTCCTATTTTAATAGCTCCCATAAATTCAATCATACACATAATTATTAATATTATAGGAACAGCTATTTGAATAATCATAATAACAACATTAACTATTCTCATAACCGATAAAATATCAGCATTATCACATATACCAAGTATCATATAATCACCACATTAATTTTAACATAGATAAAAAAATAAAAAAAGTAAATACAATAAGTATTTACTATAATTCTTCTATCTTCATGAAATTTGTAATTTTAGTTTCAGTGTTATTTGGAAAACCACCAGTAATAACAATTAAATCTTTTTTATTTAAATATTTTTCACATTTCTTTTTAGCATCTAAAACAATTTCATCAGTAGATTCATATACATCAGTAAGTACTGGATATACTCCGCTATTTAAAGCTAAACTATATGCTACTTCTTTAGTAGGACAAGTTGCTAAAATAATACTTCTTGGTTTTAAATTACTAATAAGTCTTGCAGTAGTACCAGTCATAGTAGCAGCTACTATTAATTTAGTATTTAATAAATTAGATGTTTGAACAACACTAGTAGCAATAGCACCAGGAATATCCCTCTTAGTACATTCAATATTAATACTATAATTTAAATGCTTTTCTGCTTCTTCACAAACAGAAGCCATAAAACTAACAGTTTGAGATGGGAAGTTACCAGTAGTAGTTTCACCACTTAACATAACAGCATCAGTTCCATCCATAACAGCATTAGCAATATCACTAACTTCTGCTCTTGTAGGTCTAGCATTCTTTTTCATACTTTCAAGCATTTCAGTAGCAACAATACAAAACTTACCTTGACGTCTACATTCATTAATAATTTGTTTTTGTAAAAATGGAATTTGTTCTAAAGGAGCTTCAACACCTAAGTCACCACGAGCAACCATAACACCATCACTAACAGAAACAATATCTTCTAAGTTATCAATACCAGTAGTACTTTCAATCTTAGAAATAACTTTAATATTACTATTCATAGAATCAATAATTTTTCTTGCTTCTAATACATCTTCCTTAGTAGAAACAAAAGATAAAGCAATAAAGTCACCTTCATGACTACATGCATATTTAATATCTTCTTCATCTTCCTGTGAAATAAATGGAATATCTAAATGTACACCAGGTACACTCATACTCTTCTTATTTCCTAAAACACCACCATTAATAATCTTACAAGTTACTCCATCTTCTTCAACAGAAATAACATCTATTCTCATAAGACCATTTTCAAGTAAAACAGTATCTCCTACTTTTAAAGAATTTAAGGCATCAGGATGATTAACAGAGAATTCTTCTTCTGTCCCTAAAACATCCTTTTTAACCATTCTAATAGTCTTACCTACTTCAAGATTAATACTATTATTTAATAACATACCATTTCTAAATTCAGGTCCCTTAGTATCATATAAAATACCAATATAATTCTTAGTTAATTCTCTTACTTTATTAACAACAGATACAACATTTTCTTTTTCTTCTAAAGTCGCATGAGAAAAATTAATTCTCGCAACATTCATACCACATTCAACCATTCTCTTCATAACATCAACATTACAACTAGAAGGTCCTATACTACATATAATTTTAGTTTTCTTCATAATTATTCCCCTTTCATTTCAAAAAATAACCCCTAAAATTTAAGGCTTGTATAATATAACACAAATAATAATTTATTTCAACAAAAAAGAGTTAATTTAACCCTTTAATGTATAACTATTATTAACAAGTAAAGTACTATATAAAAATAATATATCTTGATTAGTAAAATCTATCATATCACTATAATATTGACTACTTATATATCTATTATCAATAACAGTTATTTTAGAATAATAATTAATTAATAATGGTATAAAACTACTACCAAAAGAATCTCTAAATACAATAAGTTCTCTATCAGTAGAAGCATTATTATTTAGAATTGTTATAAAACTAGATGCTCCATCTAAAAACACTTCATAACTATCCATACTATCTAATTTAGATAAATTATATACACTATCTAAATTCTTATTTTCAAAGTATTCTACACTTACATTATCAATAATATCATTAGTTAAATAAGTAATAGTTTCACTATCTCTATTTAATGCACTCTCTCCATAATAAACACCATAAAACTTATCATATTTATTTTCTTTATATAAAATGTCTTCTTCTTTTATAGAAGCACTACTTAAATACTTACTAACAACAGAAGATAACTTCTCTTGTTTCCAGTGAGTATCAGTTTCATAAAAAGATTCAAGATTTAAGTCATCACGTATATCTATATGATTAAAATCTAATTCACTTAAACTATCAAATATATAATCATAATCTATATGTAAAAATGTATCACTATCTAAATAATAATTCTTATCAGGAATAGTTATCATATAAACATTATTATCACTAGTAAACTCTGAACTAATAGAAGACATTTTATCAATAAAATTATCAACACTCTTTTTATCAGTTGGATATTCACTCTTAAATATATAATTATCTTTTAAATATATTTTATTATTATCTATATTTACAAAATAATCACCTTTAAATAAAACTAGTTTTTCAATCTTACTTTTACCATCCTTATAATCTAACTTTACTACTAATCTATCTGTATAACCACTTCTATCAAAATATCTACTTAATTCTCTTACATCCCTAGTAATTATTTTATTCCTATCCTCATGATAATAATCATCATTATTTTTTATAACTTTATCTATTTTATTAGCAAAA
>JAZSKU010000103.1:0-3177 GCA_045535005.1 Bacilli bacterium | reverse complement strand
TTGATTTTGATAGTGATATTTTCTATATTAATTTAAGTTCTTTAGAGTATGATGTTGTTATTAATAATATTAATGTATATTATGATTCTTTTAGTGAAAACTTTATACTTTATTTAAATGATATTAATAATTATAGTTATTCTTATATTACTGATATTGAGTATGGTGATGGTGTTATAAATATTTATGATGAATACTTTATTTATAATGATGAATTTATTTCTTCTTATAGTAATTATTCTGATAAAGTTAGTTATGAGATTGAAAGCAGTAAAGTTAATTATGATTACGTATCATCTATTAAAAAGGTAGGGAAGTATAAACATATATTTAAGTTAGTTGATGATAATTTTGTTTACTTTGAAACTATAAGACAATAAAAAAACTTGGATAAATCCAAGTTATTTTTTTTAATGGCGGAGACAGAGAGATTTGAACTCTCGCGCCAGTTTCCCGACCTACACCCTTAGCAGGGGCGCCTCTTCAGCCTCTTGAGTATGTCTCCACGGCATATATAAATAATAACCTATAATTTATTATAAGTCAAGAGAAAAATCTTGTATTCTCTTTTAAAGTTTGTTATTATTATTTATATAAGAGGATGGTAGATATGGAAAAAGATTTACAATTTGAAACAACTGCAATTATAGATATAGATGAACAAATTAGAAAAGAAGAAGAACTTCTTAATACTATTAAGATGGAACCAATTTTAGAAAAGGTTTGTATTGAAGAAGAACCTGGAGTAGTTAAAAAGAAAAAGATGATGAGATTAACTGATTACTTCTTAGTTTCTTTAATGGTTGTACTTAGTGGTGTGTTTATATTTGTTATATGTACAGTGAGGTAGATATGAAAAAAGGTTTTACTTTACTTGAATTATTAGCTGCAATAGCTATTCTTTCATTACTTATGTTAATGCTTATACCTAATTTAATTGATTATTATAATGATTCTTTAGCAGAGAATATGGTTACTCAAGAGAGTAATGTTAGAGATGCTGCTAAATTATTTGTTCAGGATTATTGTGTTAATCCTATAACTGATCAATATTATAATAATTGTCCAGTAAGATATAAGGATAATAAGTATGTTTGTTTAAGTGATATTCAAACTGCTATATTAACTGAAGTTCCTTATATTAAAGATGTTAAATATAAAGATACATCTTGTAAAGGAGTAGTTGTATTTACTGCTGCTAGTACTGGAGTATATAGTGAAGCTAATACATATTTAGTGTGTGAAGACTTATATACTACAGAGGGAACAGATACTATTTTATATGCTGATTGTTTTAATTAACAAGTCTTAATGAGACTTGTTTTAATTTGCTTTTTGTTATATAATCTTGAAGTATGAGGTGAAAATAATGAATTACAAAGATTTAGCTGATGTAATATTTCCTGATATTACTAAGACTATAGAAGATTATGATAAATTATATCCAAGTCGTGATGGCAAAGTAATTACAAGATTTGCCCCAAGTCCAACAGGATATGTTCACATTGGTGGAATTTATCAAGCAATTATAGATTATTTAATTGCAAAAAATAATAATGGTTCTTTTATTTTAAGAATAGAAGATACAGATCAAAAGAGGGAAGTTAAAGAGGCTTTAGCATTAATTGAGGAAGCTTTAGATTATTATGGTCTTTTACCAGATGAATATCAGTTAAATGGTGAGATTGTTGGAAATTATGGACCTTATGTTCAAAGTGAAAGAAAAGAAATATATCATGCTTTTATTAAGCATTTAATTACTATAGGACGTGCTTATCCATGTTTTTGTAAAAAAGAAGATTTAGAAGAATTAAGAACTATGCAAGAACATAAAAAGTTAAGAACTGGTTATTATGGAAAGTATGCTAAATGTAGAAATATTAGTGTAAGTGAAGCTATAGATAAAATCAATAATGGAGAAGAATATGTTATTCGTTTTAAATCTATGGGTGACTTTGAAGAAAAGTTTAAATTTCATGATGAAGTTAAGGGAGATTTAGAACTATCATGTAATGATGAAGATTTAGTTATTATGAAGAGTGATAACTTACTTCCTACATATCATTTTGCTCATGTAGTAGATGATTATCTAATGAAAACTACTCATGTTGTTCGTGGTGAAGAATGGTTAAGTAGCGCTCCTAAACATGTTGAGTTATTTCATGCATTTGGTTTTGAAACACCTAAATATGTACATACTCCTTTAATTATTAAAAAAGAAGGAAATAGTATTAGAAAAATAAGTAAGAGAAAAGATCCAGAAGCATCTATGAGTTATTATAGTGAACTTGGATATCCTGCTTTAAGTGTTATTGAATCATTAATGACAATAATTAACTCTAATTATGAAGAATGGCATACAGCAAACCCTGATAAATCATTTGTTGATTTTGAATATAATCCAGCTAAAATGTCATCTAGTGGAGCTTTATATGATTTAGAAAAATTAAATAGTATTTCTAAAGATATTATCTCTCGTATGAGTGCTTTAGAATTATATGAATTATCATATAAATGGAGTTTAAAATATAATCAAAAGTTAAAAGAACTAATTGAACAAGATAAAGATTATTATATTAATGTTATTAATATTGAAAGAGAACAAGAAAAGCCAAGAAAAGATATTGCTAATTATAGTATGATTTATGATAATATTTGGTATATGTATGATAGTGAATTTAATAATAATACATTTGAATATGAATGGAAGAATATAACTGATAAAGATGAAATTAAATCTTTATTAAATACATATATAACTAAGTATTATGATATTAATGATGATAAAGAAACTTGGTTTAATAAAATGAAATTAATGTGTGATGAACTTGGTTATGCATCTAATATAAAAGAATATAAACAAGATCCATCTAAATTTAAAGGTAATGTTGCTGATGTAAGTACTGTAATACGTGTTGGAGTTACTTCTAAAGCTAATACACCTGACTTATATCAAATTTTAAAATTACTTGGTAAAGATAGAATTATGGAAAGAATTAATAAAATCTAGTTATACTAGATTTTATTTTTATTTAAGATATAATTTATAATAGGTGGATAATATGAAAAAGGGATTTACATTAGTTGAACTTTTAGCAGTTATAGCAGTTCTTGCTGTACTACTTATATTAACTATTCCAAATATAGTAAGAGTATTTGGAGATGGAGAGAAAAAGA
>JAZSKU010000021.1:0-8281 GCA_045535005.1 Bacilli bacterium | reverse complement strand
TAATTCTTTAATATTTTATTTATCTTTAATAAGTATGAGTGTCTTAGGAGGAATAATTGGTATAAAATAAAAACTCTATTTTTTAGAGTTTTTTGTATATCTATTTACGAATGATTCTCTAAATTCTAATAGAGTATCTTTTTCTATATTTTCTCTTATATCTTCCATAAGTTTAGTTAGGAATCTAATATTATGAATAGATATTAATCTTTGACCGAATGATTCATCTGCGACGATTAGGTGTCTTATATAACTTTTTGTATAGTTTTTACATGTATAACAGTCACAATCTTTTTCAATTGGATCTAAGTCTTTAATAAATTTAGCATTTCTTAAGTTGCATCTACCATCTTTTGTAAGAGCATTTCCATGTCTTGCTAAACGAGTTGGTAATACGCAATCAAATATATCTATACCTCTTATTACACCATCTATTAAGTCTATTGGTTCTCCAACACCCATTAAATAACGTATTTTATTTTTTGGTAAGTATGGTGTTGCGTATTCGATCATTTTTAATTTAGTTTCTGCATCTTCTCCGACTGATACTCCACCTATACTATAGCCATCGAAACCTATTTTTACTGTTTCTTCTGCTGAATAACGTCTTAAGTCTTCGAATTCTCCACCTTGAACAATACCAAATTGTGCTTGATTTTCAGGATCTTTATGAGCAGCCTTACTTCTTTTCATCCATCTTAGTGTTCTTTCTACACTATTTTTCATGTATTCATGAGTCACTGGATATGGTGGACATTCATCAAAACTCATTATTATGTCTGAATGTAATTTATTTTGTATATCAATGCTTTTTTCAGGCGTTAAGAATAGATTTTGACCATCTATATGGCTTTTAAATTTAACTCCTTCTTCTGATATATCTTTTGGTTTTGCCAAACTAAATACTTGGAATCCACCACAATCTGTTAGAATTGGACCATTTTTATAATTCATAAAATTATGTAATCCACCTGCATTATCTACGATATCTTCTCCTGGGCGAAGCCATAAATGATATGTATTTGATAATATTACATCGCTTTTACAATCTATTAATTCTTCAGGACTTAGTGTTTTAACTGTTGCTTGTGTTCCAACTGGCATAAACATTGGAGTTTTATGTGTACCCCATTTTGTTTTAAATTCACCTAATCTAGCTCCACAACTTGATTCTTTTAATAATTTAAATTTTAAATCCATTATTTCACCTCTTTATTCGTAATAAACATTGCATCTCCAAAACTAAAGAATCTATATTTATTTTCTTGTGCATGTTTATATGCATTCATTATTATATCAAGTGAACTAAATGCACTTACTAGCATAATTAATGTACTTTTTGGTAAGTGAAAATTAGTTATTAATGCATCACATGATTTAAATTTATGTGGAGGATATATAAATATATTAGTTTCTTCTTTTGTAGCTTTAAATTCATTATATTTTTGTATATTTGCTTCTAAAGTTCTAAGAGAAGTTGTTCCTACACATATAATTCTTCTTCCTTCACGTTTACATTTATTTAATTTTTCTGCAACATCTTCTGATATTTCATATAATTCGCTATGCATATCATGTTTTGTTATATCATTTTCACTTACTGGTCTAAATGTACCAAGTCCTACATTAAGTGTTACATTTAAGATTTCTACTTCTTTTTCTTTTATTTTTTCTAATAATTCTTTTGTAAAATGTAATCCTGCTGTTGGAGCTGCAGATGATCCTAATTTTTCTGCATATACTGTTTGATATCTATCTTTATCATTTAATTTTTCATGTATATATGGTGGTAGTGGCATAGCTCCTACTTTATCTAAATGTTCTATAAATATACCTTTATATATGAATTTTACATGTGTTATTCCATCATTTAATACTTCTAATACTTCACATATAAAGTCTTCTTCAAATTTAATTTGAGTACCTATTTTTACTCTTTTTTGTGGTCTTATAAGACACTCCCATGTATCACTTTCAAGTTCTTTTAATAATAATACTTCTATTTTAGCATTAGTATCTATTTTATAACCTATAATTCTACTTGGTAATACTTTTGTATTATTTATTACTAAAGTATCTCCTTTTTCTAAGTAATTTATTATGTTATAGAATCTTTCATCTAATAAATTACCATTTTCTTTATTTACAACTAATAATTTTGATTCATCTCTATTTTTTATTGGTGTTTGTGCGATTAAGTTTTCATCTAAATCATAGTTGTATGTCTCTATATCTTTATAATCCATACATTATCTAGGAGAACAGCCTAGACATTCACCTCTTTTCACGCTTTAGATTATAACAAAAAAAAGATTATATTTCTATAATCTTTCTATTATTTCTAACATTTCTTCTTCTGTATGGAAACCAATTATTTCATCTTGTTTAACACCATCTTTGAAGAATACGAATGTAGGAACTGACATAATTCTATTTTTCATAGTTAATTTAGGAAATTTATCTATATCTACTTTAACTATTTTTATTTTATCTTCTAAAGCTTCTAGAACAGGTCCCATCATTTTACATGGACCACACCATTCGGCATAAAAATCAACTAAATATGTTCCTTCTTTAATAACTTCTTCTAGATTTTCGTTTTCTAAATGTATCATTTACTTTAGTTTTCCTTTCTCTTTAAGTATTTCAACGTTTTCTTCAGTTATTATATCATATTTTATAAATAATTTAATTGCTTCACTATTAAATTTAGATTTATTTGATTTATATTTTGTACTTAAATCATATACTTCATTTATCGCAGTTCTTGTATCTTCAATTATTGGACTCATTATTGGTGTTTTATCTAATATAAATGTTGCGATTTTAGATTCTTCAAAACCATATATTTTAAGGAATGGTTGAGTTAATATAAATAATACTATAAATACTATTACATATCCTTCTATAAACCCTACGATTGCTCCACCTATTTTTGAGAAGAATCCTAATATTACAGTTGCTTTTAATAGTTTTTCTATTAAACCACTTAGTCCTAATAAAATTCTTACTGCTATATATAGTACACCAAATACTATTAAAAATGCTATAATTTCATATATTAATATATTTAATACGCTTACTCCGCTAAATTCACCACTAAATTCAAAGAATGGTAAATATTTATACATTAATGTAGCTAGAGGTGCTCTTAGGATAAATGATAGAACTAAACATACTATAAATCCTCCTAAATAGACAACTTGTTTTATAAGTCCTCTACTCATACCTCCGATCATACATACTATTATTACTATTATTATAATTGCATCTAATATATTCATAAGTTACTCCTTTACTTCAGTTATTATATATGGTAAATCATTAGATCCATCTCCGCTTAATATTTTAGCGTTTTGATTTAATGTTATTACTGGTCTTAAACCAAGTTTTGTATCTACTGTTTTACTTACTAATTTTTTACCACTTACAGCATAATTATATGCATAACTTCCATTAAAATATGCAGGTGTCATTGTCCAATACGCTTTATCATTATATAAATATGTATCTGTATCAGTTGTAGAGATATATCCTGCGTAGTATAATTCATCTGCTGTAATAAGTCCAATTGGATTAGATAATTTTTTATTACCTATTTCATTTGATACTGTAAATATATCATCTTTATTTTCACAATTGTAACTTGGATTAGTTACAGCTAAGTTTCTTTTCTTTGTTTGGTATCCAGTATTAGTTTTACCATAACCACTTATACCATATACTATATTTTTATAAGTATATTTACTTGTTTTTCTATTGTTACAATACATTGAGTCTTGTATATAATTTTTATATTCACTTAGATTTAATGTATACCAGTAATCTAATTCTTTTTTTACATTACTTGATGAAATATTACTGTGTTCATCTCTATATGTTTGACTACTTGGTGTTCCATACATAAATCCTACATATGCATTATATTGATTATTAATATTATATGATATTTCTTTATTAATAAATGCTGTATCATCTGTAATATTTGGACATGTGTTATTTACTGGAATTCCATTATATATAATACGTACTCCATTATCTTCTGTAGTTCTTATTATTTTGAAACACATATTAGCAAATATAACATTATTATTTAGTGTGTTATTTCCTCTATAGAAGTATACTCTACCACCATTAATAGATGAATTAGTGTAATATATACCAGGATTTGGTTCTGGTTTATTAAAGTTTATATTTGTTTCATTTAAGTTATTTGAAGAACTAATTATTTTATCTAATAATGTACCACTTTCATGAGAAAGTTCTCCTGTAGATACATTTATATTTGATGAAAATGTTTTATTTAAGTTATCTGATTGATCTTCATTTGTCTTTTTAAATGTTATTGTCATTACATAAGTATGTTTTTCACCAGAATTTATTTCTACATTTGATGCGATTGCTTTTTCTTCATTTGGAACAGTTGTTTCTTTTACATATGCTCCAGTTGTATCATTTTTAAGTGTATATACTAAATCTTCTCTATCTGCGAAATTGTTTACTAAATCTTCTAATAATATATTATATGAAGACTTATCATTACCTGTATTTTCTATTACAAATGTCTTAATAATTCTTTGACCTACACCACCATTAACCATAGTTACATTTGATGTATCATTATATGTTACTTTTATATCCTTATCTAATGGTTTTTCTGGTTTATCTATATTAATATTATTATCATTAGTTATAACTGCATATCCAGTTAATCCCATAAAAAATATAGTTAATAATATACCTATATAAGCTAAGAATCTTAATGATTTTCTACTTTTATTTTTATTATCCATCTTTTTATCTCCAAATTATTCTAAATTAATTATATAATTATTATTGTTTTTTTTCAATTAAAATTTGAAATATGTATATTTTTTTGGTAGAATGTATGCGTGGGTGAAAAAGAATGATTAATCAATGTGATATATTAGATGAAAGAAATTCAAATATTTTAAGAAAAGTTAGTGAAGAAGTAACATTTCCATTAAGTGAAGATGATAAATTTCTTATAAATAATATGATTTTATATTTAAGACTTAGTCAAGATGAAGAATACGCTACAAAAAATGATATTAGAGCTGGTATGGGGCTTGCCGCTGTACAACTTGGTGTTTTAAAAAGAATATTTGTTATATCTTATAAAAATGATGATGGTACTTTTGAAGAATATAGAGTTATTAATCCTAAGATAATTTCTCATTCCGAAGAAATGATTTATGTAGAAGAAGGAGAAGGATGCTTAAGTGTAAATAGATATGTTGAAGGTATTGTACCAAGACATGCTAGAATAACTGCTGAATACTTTGATGAAGATGGAAATAAGCTAACTATGAGATTTAGAGAAGAAATAGCAGTTGCATTTCAACATGAAGTTGATCATTTAAATGGTATTATGTTTGTAGATAAAATAGATAAAAAAGACCCATTTAAAAATCAAGATAATATGAGAGCAATTTAATAGTAAAAGTAAACAATTTTGTGTTTACTTTTTTATTTTTATTGTTTATAATTATTCTAGGAGAATTATAATATGAAAAAAGAGAATAAATTAAGGTTAATTTTTTGGGGGACTGTGTGTGGTATTGTTTTAATTGTAGGAATTGCTGGTTTTGCCCTATTTATGACAGGACATGGTATTAAGGGTGAAATGAGAAAGAACTTATCTCCTATAGTTGAAAAGTTTAATAAGCTTAAAGGTTTAGAACAGTATAAGAGTATTAATATTAATGTATATGCTTCTTTAGGAGAAAATGCTGTTATAGTAAATTATGCTACTGCTAGTGCAAATTATACATTCAATTTTAATTATGAAACTATGTCTACTGAAAAAGTACTTCACTTAAACTACTCTGCTAATGATGAATCAATAGCAACTATAATAGTTAAAAATATGATTGAAGCTGTATCAGTTGTAAATGGTAAACCTGAAGGTGCTGTATTTGAAAAGCATACATTAAATGATTTTACTTCAACTACTATAATGGATGGAGTTGCAATTAATAAAGATGCTCAAACAAATATGTCAGATGTATATATTAACATTTCTAAATCAATATTAGATAATGAAGAATTAATTATTCCAGATGGAAATAATGCTAGTCCTGAAAATCAAGCTTTATATAATGTTATTACTAATTTAGTTACATCTGCTAAAGATGAATTTGTAAATGCTGGTGTTACTACTGATAAAGTATATTCAAATGCTGAAGGTTGTACAGATACTCTACCAGTTGATGATGGAACTATATTTAAATTAAGTTTTGATAAAGATGGTAATATTACTGAACTTTATTTAACTAATTCATTACTTCAATATTATTACTCAGGTGAAAGCTTAGATATTAATGCAATTGATATTGTAAATGATATAACTTTATTTGATGAAAATATGAAACTTGATAAAGCTCCTGCTTGTGTAGCAGCTGAATAAAAAATAAAAAGTATTAGATTTACTAATACTTTTTTTATTGGTTTAATTATCTAATTTAACACTTACTAGTTTAGATACACCACTTTCTTGCATTGTAACGCCATATAGAGTATCTAAGAACTCCATTGTTTTCTTTTTATGTGTTATTACTAGTAATTGTGTTTTACCTTTATAATTGCCTAAATATTCACCGAAAATTGTTGCATTATTTTCATCTAGTGCTGATTCTACTTCGTCTAGGATTACAAATGGTACTTTTTCTAGATTCATTATTGCAAATAATAAGCTTATTGCAGTTAATGTTCTTTCACCACCAGATAATAAACTAAGTGGTTTTAAGTTCTTTCCTGGAGGTATAGCTACAATATCAATACCTGTTTCTAATATATTATCAGGATCAGTTAATTCTAAGTGTGCTTTACCACCTTTAAATAATGACTTAAATACTTTTCCAAATTCTTCGTTTATGTTATTAAATGATGTTTCAAATTTATCTCTCATTACATCATCCATATCATTTATTATTGCAAGTAAGTCATTTTCACTCTTAAGTAAATCATCTTTTTGTTTATTTAAGAATGTTACTCTTGTTAGAACTCTTTCATATTCTTCTATAGAACCTAAGTTAATTTCACCAAGAGATTTAATCTTACGTCTTAACATATTTACTTTTTCTCTTGCTACTGATTCTTCTACTTCTAGTGTATATTCATTTTTAGCTCTTTCATAACCAAGGCTATAATCTTCACTTAATCTAGTAAGTAAGTTATCTAAACTCATATTTAATTTTGTTATATCTATTTCCAGACTATTTATTTCACTTACCATATTATTATATTCAGCATTCATTTTCTTAATTGAAGTCTCTAGAGTAGTTAATGTTTCATTTAGGCTAGATTTTTCATTATTATTTATTTCTAATTTCTTTTCTAATTCTATTTTCTTTTGTTCATGTATATAGTATTCTTCTATAACTGAATTTAATTCTTTATCTAAGTTATCTTCTTCTAAGTTATTTATTTCATCTGTTATAAGCGTATACTCATTTTCTAGTTTATCTAGAGTATCTTTTTTATTAGTTAATTCTTCTTTAACTTTTAATGCTTCTATATTATTATTATATATTTTATCTTTTATGATGTTTAATTCTTTTTCTGATTCGTTTAATTTTAATTCTAAATCTTTTATTTCAGTATTTAGACTAGTTATATATGTTTTTAATCTTTCTAGTTCATATTTATCTGCGATATAACTATTGTTTGTTTTAATGCTACCTCCGGTCATTATACCACCTACATGGATTAATTCTCCATCTAATGATATAACTCTATATCTATGTTGTATTTTCTTACTTATTTGGATAGCTGTTGTTACGTTATTTGCGACAATTATGTTTCCTAGTTGATTCATAACAATATTATAGTATTTTGAGTCATATGTGACTAAATCACTTGCTACTCCTACATAACCTATTATATTTTGTATAAGTCTTAATGTCTCTGGATCTATACTTTTGGGTTTAATAACATTTAATGGGAAGAATGTTGCTCTTCCTTTGTTATGGCTCTTTAAATATTCAATTGCTTCTTTAGCGCATTCTTCATCGTTAGTAATAATATTGTTTGATGATGCTCCAAGAGCTACTTCTAACATAGTTACATATTCATTTTTAGTATCTATTACGTTACCTAGAATGTCATGGATACCTCTTAATGTAGGATTATCTATAATACTTCTTACACTAAATGGTATTTTATTTAATGAACTTATATTAGTTTCTAGAACATCTATTTTATTATTAGTTATTAATAATTCTTTACGTTTTGAATTAAGTTCAAAATTTATTTTATC
>JAZSKU010000030.1:0-10037 GCA_045535005.1 Bacilli bacterium | reverse complement strand
TATAAATACTAAATATAAGCAATAATATTATAGACATAGATACTATCATTAATTTATTCATTGTATATCTTTTTATCATATTATATATTATGTGTTTTAAATTATTTTAATGATAATTCACCTAGTTTTAATAATTCAATTACTGCGCCTGAACGTTGATTACACCCTAATTTTTGCATAGCATTTGATACATGATTTCTTACTGTTTTTTCACTTATATTTAAAATCTTTGCTATTTCTTTTGTTGTTTTATTTTGAATTAATAACTCAAATACACTTTTTTCTCTTTTAGTAAGTACTTTTGTCATAAATCACTTCCTTTCTTTTATTATTTCTTTATTAATTTATGAAATAACAAAAAGAAAGTGATTATATTAAGAATCAAACTTTATAGTAATAGATTTCTTTTCTTTAAATTCATCTTGTATACTTCTCATTATATTATTTGCAATAGTAGTATTATGTTCTTTTGATGAAATAGTTACTTTTATAATATCATTATTTATTTCAACAAATGATTTTATATTAAATTCATTTAATATTTTATCTTCTAAATATGTTTCTTTTCCTTTTGCTAAATTGAGAAGTTGAAGTTCATTAAATGCTTCATTTTTCATATCTGTTGTAGATTCTTCATTAGTTATTGTTTCTTGAAGTGTTTTCATGGTACTTTCTATTTCTTCATTGCGTTCTGCTCTTAAAGACATTAATATATCACTTTCTTCTATTTTTATATCTATTTCTTTTGATACATTGTTTGTTTTATTTTCAAATATTTCACTAGGTAAAGTTATATAGTAGACTCCTAAAATAAGTATTAATGAGAATAATGATACAAAGTATATATTTCTTCTATTAATCATTTGTCACCTCTATTAATATATATTTATAATAAAAATTTTTATTCATAAAAAAAATTAAGTATTTCTACTTAATTTTTGCTTTTATCTTTCATATGTGGGAATAATAGAACATCTCTGATTGAATCTTTTTCTAAGAACATCATACATAATCTATCGATTCCATAACCTATACCACCAGCTGGAGGCATACCATATTCTAACGCTTCTACGAAATCCATATCGATATCATTAGCTTCATCGTTTCCTAAATCTCTTTCTTTGATTTGATCTTCAAATCTTTCTAATTGATCGATTGGATCGTTTAATTCTGTATATGCATTAGCAAATTCTTTACCACCAATGAATAATTCGAATCTTTGTACGAATCTTGGGTCTTTTGGATCTTTTTTAGTTAGTGGGCTTATTTCTACTGGATGACCATATAAGAATGTTGGTTGGATTAAATGTTCTTCTACATATTTTTCGAAGAATGCATTTATAATATGTCCAACTTGGAAGTGACTTTCTACTTCAATATGGTGTTCATTTGCTAAAGAAGTTGCTTCTTCTAAAGTCATTTCTACGCTAAAGTCTACTCCACTATATTCTTTTATAGCATCTACCATACTTAATCTTTTCCATTCACCATCTAGATGTATTTCATTTCCACACCAGTTAAATGTATATTTATTAAATACGTTTTGTGCGATTGATTTAAACATACTTTCTGTCATTTCCATCATACCTTCTAAATTAGAGTATGCTAAGTATGCTTCCATTAAAGTAAATTCTGGATTATGTTTTGTATCTACACCTTCATTTCTGAATGTTCTTCCGATTTCATAAACAGCTTCCATACCACCTACTAAAAGTCTCTTTAATGGTAATTCTAGAGCTATTCTTAAATAGAATGGCATATCAAGAGCATTATGATGTGTTTCGAATGGTCTAGCTGAAGCTCCTGTTAAAAGTGGTTGTAATACAGGAGTTTCTACTTCTGTAAATCCACGAGAATCCATAAAGTTTTGAATTTGTCTAATAATTTTTGGTCTTGTGAAAGCAACATATTTAGATTCATCATTCATGATTAAATCTACATAACGTCTTCTATATCTTTCTTCTATATCTGTAAGACCATGGAATTTTTCAGGTAGTGGTTTTAATGCTTTAACTAAATGAGTATACTTTAAACATTTAATAGTAAGTTCTCCAGTTTTAGTTTTCATTATTTTACCATATACACCTACGATATCTCCGATATCAGCAGTTTTAAATAAATTATAGCTATCTTCTCCTATATCATTAATAGAAATATATATTTGAATAGGACCAGTTTTATCTTTGATAGTGAAGAATGATGCTTTTCCCATTTTTCTAATGAACATAATTCTTCCTGCTACTGTAGCCATATCTTCCATAGTATCAAATGCTTCATGATCAACATCTTTGTATTTTTCTTTTAGCTCCATTGCATAATTACTTCTTTCGAATGCATCTCCGAATGGATCTAAACCTAATTCTCTTAATCTTGATGCTTTTTCTCTTCTAACTAATTCTTGTTCTGTAAATTGTCTTTCCATTTTTATTCCTCCTTTATTTTAAATTAAACATTCCTAGGATATCATCACCAGCATAAGTAGTTGGTAATTTACCATCCCATTTTTCAATAAATTCTTTTATTAATAAATTATCTGTTAAAGATTTTTTCATTAAGTCATTTGCTTCTTTAGTTGCTTTTGCTTCTACTAGTTTAGCTTCAGCTTCTAATTTAGCTTTTTCTAATTTTTGTTCTGCAACTTGTTTATCTTCAATTGCTTTACTATATTCTTCAGAAAATTCTAAGTTTGTAATATTGAAGTTGTCTATCACAATTCCATATTTTTCTACTTTTGATTGAAGTTCAATCATACATTTTTCTGATACTTCTGCTCTTGCTGTAATTAATTCTGCTGCTGTATATTTAGCAATTGTTGCTTTGATACTTTCTTTTATAGCTGGATCTAATATAGTTTCTTCATAATTATTACCAACTGTTCTATATAAGTGTGTAGCCTTATCACTTTCAATTCTATAATTTACTGCTAAATCTGTAGCTATAGTTTGTAAATCTTTACTTGAACTTTCAGTTTCTATTTCTACTTTTTGTACTTTTATATTTACTGTAACTATTTTTTCAATGTATGGTATTTTTAAATTTAAACCTTCTTCTAATTTAGTATCTACTATTTTACCAAATCTTACTTTTAAACCTACTTGACCACTTTTAATAGTTTGAAAACTAGATAATATAGTCATTACTATGAATATTACTATTACTGTAGTTAATACTCTTTTAGTAAATGATTTACCGCTTTTTATATCATATATTCTAACCATAATACCACCTAATCTCTTACTTTAATATGTGTTTCTCTTAGTTGTGACTCGAATACTTCATTTGGGCAGCCCATTAGAGCATCGCTTCCGTTTGCTCCCATTGGGAATGCTACCATTTCACGAATATTTTCTTCATCTTTAAGTAACATAAGTATTCTATCTATTCCAGGAGCCATTCCTGCGTGAGGTGGAGCTCCATATTGGAATGCTTGATATAATGATGGGAATTTACTTTCAACTACTTTTTCATCATATCCAGCTATTTCAAATGCTTTCTTTAAAATTACTGGACTATAGTTTCTTTCACCACCACTAGCCATTTCTAAACCATTACATACAAAGTCATATTGACATGCTAGTATTTCATCAGGTTTCTTATTATTTAATGAATCTAATCCACCTGCAGGCATACTAAATGGATTATGTGTAAAATCATATTTATTTTCTTCTTCATTCCATTCATACATTGGGAAATCTACGATAATACAGAATTCATATTTAGATTTATCTACTAAATTTAATTCATTTGCGATTTTTAATCTTAAGTTACCACAAAGTTTATCAAATTTTTCTTTCTTTTCTCCACATACTATAAATAGTACATTTCCTTTTTCTAAATTAAATTCTTTTACTAATGTATCTTTTTCACTATCACTAAATAATTTAGCCATAGATCCAACCACATTATTTTCTTCATCAATCTTTATAAATCCAAGTGATGATGCACCTAATTCTTTATATTCTTCTTCTAATTTCTTATACCATGAATTAGATTTATCTGAAGAACTAACTTTCATTACTTTAACTTCTTTACCATTAAATACAACGCTTTCGTTATCTTTTAATATTTCAGTGATATTATTAATTTCAAAAGGTATTCTTAAATCTGGTTTATCACTACCATATTTTTCCATTGCTTCTCTAAATGGTATTCTTCTAAATGGTAGAGGTGATACTTCTTTAGTACCGAATTTACTAAATGTATCATAGAATACTTTTTGTCCTACTTCGAATACATCTTCTTGAGTTGAGAATGACATTTCAAAGTCTAATTGATAAAATTCTCCATATAATCTATCGCTTCTTGGATCTTCATCTCTAAAGCATGGAGCTATTTGAAAATATCTATTAAATCCACTACACATAAGTAATTGCTTAAATATTTGTGGTGCTTGTGGAAGTGCATAGAATTTACCTTTATACTTTCTAGATGGAACTATAAAGTCTCTTGCTCCTTCTGGACTAGATGCTGTTAGAATTGGAGTTTGTATTTCAGTAAAGTCCATTTCTTTCATAGTACTTCTAATAAAATCAATAACTTTAGTTCTAAATAAGATTCCTTCGTGAACATCTTTATTTCTTAAGTCTAGGTATCTGTATTTAAGTCTTGTTTCTTCGCTTGAAGTTTTACTTGTTTTAACTTCAAATGGAAGTGTTTTATATACATCCCCTAAAACTTTTAATGAAGTTATTTCTACTTCTATTTCTCCAGTTTTCATGTTTTTGTTTACCATTTCTGGTGTTCTTTTTCTAACAATTCCTTCAACTGTAACTGTAGATTCTCTATTTAATTTAGAATATGCTTCTACATCATTTGAAATTAATTGTACAAGACCAGTTTCATCTCTTAATGTAATGAATACTAATGCTCCTAAGTTACGAATAGTATCTATCCAACCTGCTAATCTCACTTCTTTGTTTTCATATGATGCATCAACGTTACCACAGTATACGTTTCTATAAATATTTTCCATATCTCCTCCTTATAATAAAAAAAAGAATCTATTCGTAAGAGCGTGTTTGTACGCTGTGCCATCTTACTTCATAGATTCTTATTAGTCTATCTTTTCTCTTTATAGCTGAGTTGCATTTAAGCTCCAGAATTTGTCACGATTTCTTTTTTCGAATACTTAACTATTATTAGTTTTCACCAACCACTAATTCTCTACTAAGGGAGTTAAATACCTACTCTTTCCTTCATCGCTTATGACTAGATTATATTATTTTTGTCTTGTTTTGTCAACAAATTTTTGTTTGCTTTGCTATTTTGATATTTTATTACACTTTACTTAAATATTAATGCTCTTTTTACAGCGCTTGAATTATCTAATTTTTCTAATGTATGTATATCAAATACATCTAAGTTATATCCATATCTTTGAAGTAATTCATATATTAATTCTATTTCATACATGACCATATTAGTTTTCTTTTCTAAACTTCCTCTATATTTATTAAATGCATCTGTTGGGAATGTAAGACCACAACACTTAGATAATAATATTTTATGTCTTACTTGTACTTCATCTGGATAATCTGAGTATCTTTCTGGTTCATTTCTACCTAGACGAGACATTTTTTCATAACCAGTTAATGAATCTATACATATTTCATCTAATATAATTGGTGTTATTACTTCTAATTCTTTTTTGGGAAATGCAAATGAAAGAGAGTTTTCTACATATGCTTGAAATGCATTATAACTTTCTGTGTCTCTTTTAGCTATATGTCTTTTTTCATAATCACAAAGTGATATATAATCAAGACCATTAAAACCATATGCATATGTTTGATTTTGTAATCTTCTACATAATAGTTTTTTAGCTTTTAATATTCTTTTTAATCTTCTTAATGTATCTAAAGCATCATAATAGCCTTTTTCGTTTGCTGATATACCATGTAAATATATTTCTTTATCCATAATACTTTAGCACCCTCTTTATGTCATCTTCGCTTTGTAAGTTTTGCATTTGATTTGGTTCATATATACCTACATCATAACTTTTAGTTTGAAGTAAATTATTTAATTCTTGTAATTCTTTATTTATTATTCTCATAGTATCTTCTTTTGAATAACCTTTTGATATTAAATTACAATATATATAACATATAGGAAAAGTTACTCCGATTAAATGTTCTAATGAAATATAGTCTTTTGTTTGTACTTCATCTGGATAATCAGAGTATCTTCTTTTAGTACTTTTACCATATCTATCCATTAAAAAGGTATTTAGTTTTCCACCTTGAAAAGGTCTATCTATGTATTTAGGTATGACTACCTCTATTTTATCTTTTGGGAACATTAATGAAAGACCAAACATTACATATCCATAATAGCCATTATACATATCATTTGATGAACTTGTTATGTTTCTTTTATCATAATCACAAAGTGAAACATAATCTAGACCATTAAATCCTTGTTTTCCATGAGTAAGACCTAATCTTCTTCTTGAAGATATTTCTTTACTATCTAATATTCTAGATAATGTACATAAAGAAGACTCAAAATCAAATGATTCCGAATGTGTAGCTATACCATGTAAATAAATATCTTTCATACCAATTTCCCCCTTTTCTAATAATTATAATGGACGTTTTAATTTCTTAATATAATTATTTACTTTTTTATACCAAGTTTTATCTGTAGCATAACTTGGATTTATTTCTTTTGCTGTTGTTTTTCCTTTTTTATAGTAAGAATTTAATTTATTTATAGCAAATTTTATTCCAGTTTCTATATCATCGAATTTTCTATAACTTCCTCCGTTGCATCCTGGATTACCTTTATTGCCACCAACATTATTACATACTCTTGTTAAGTAACTACATGTCCAATAACATCCAGTTTCTTGAAGCATTACTGCAGTTGCTAAATATGGATCCATTCCTACTTTTAAAGAATAATTAACTATAAATTCTCCTTTATTATCTAAAGTAGAATTTAAATATCTATTTATCTTCTTAATTATTACTTTTTTATGTTCTCCATTAAAATAGTTTTCTTTTTGATATTTTTCATAAATATCATTAAACATTTCTTTTTGTGCTTCAGCACTTATATCAATATAACCAAAATCCCTGTCTATTTTTTCGTTACCTATGATTGATGGCCAAAATGCCATAATCATTATTAATATTTTGTATATCACTTTTTTCACTCCTAAATAAAACAAGTAAATAGTATTTTAACATATTTACTTGTTTAAATCAAATTCACTTTACAAGTGACTTACCTGTCATTGACTTTGGTTTTTTTAGTTTTAATAGTTTTAGCATAGTTGGTGCGATATCACATAGTTTACCATCTTCTAGTTTGTAGTTTTTATCACAAATGATGAATGGTACTTTTGCTAGTGTATGACTTGTAACTACATTATTATCTTTATCTAACATAAGTTCACAGTTACCATGATCTGCTGTTACTATTAGTGTATAACCTTTTTCTATTGCTTTTGCATGTATTCTTTGTACACATTTATCTAAGTATTCTAAACTTTCTATTGTTGCTTTTAAGTCTCCTGTATGTCCTAACATATCTCCATTAGCATAATTTAATATAACTACGTCATGAATATCTTTATCTAATTCTTTTAGAAGTGTTGTTGTTATTTTTTGAGAACTCATTTTAGGGCTTAGATCGTATGTTGCTACTTTTGGAGATGGTATTAAGATTCTTTCACACTTTCTTAATTTTCTTTCTACTCCTCCATCAAAGAAATAAGTAACATGAGCATATTTTTCTGTTTCTGCGATTCTTAGTTGTGATAATTTATTTTTTGCTAAGTAAAGTCCTAATGGCATGTTTATATCTTGATTTTTATATGCATTTTTACATTTAACTGTGTTTGCTACTGGCATCATTGTTACTACATCTACATTTACTTTAGTTCTTTTAAATTCACTAAAACTTGGATTAGTAAACACAGTAAATAATTCTCTTAATCTATCTGGTCTATAGTTAAATACTATTATTGAGTCACCATCTTTAACAAGACCATCTTTATCTATAATAGTTGGTTCTATAAATTCATCTGTTATACCTTTTTTATAACTTATCTTTATTGCTTTTTCAAATGAATCATTATAGTTACCTATTCCATCTACTAGGGCATCATAACATTTTTTTATTCTTTCCCATCTATTATCTCTATCCATAGCATAATATCTTCCTGATACTGTAGCTATTTTACCTAATTTAACTGATTTTAGTTTTTTGTTTACTTCTTTAAAGAAATCTATTCCACTTGTTGTTGGTGTATCTCTTCCATCACTAAAACCATGTATATAAAGTTTTTTTATTCCTTTTTTGTTTGCTAAATCAATTGTTGCATATAAGTGTTTTAATAATGAATGTACTCCTGCATCACTTATAAGTCCCATAATATGAAGTGTACTATTCTTTTTTAATGTTTTATCTATTATTTCATTTAAAACTTTATTATCAAAGAACTTTTCTTCATCAATTGATTTATTTATTAATTGTGATGGCTGATATATTATTTTACCAGCTCCTATATTCATATGTCCTACTTCACTATTACCAATTATTCCTTTTAAAAGACCTACGCTTTCACCACTAGCTTCTAATTTACTATTTGGAAATTTTTTAAATAATGAATCTATATAAGGAGTATTTGCTTGTTTAAATGCATTACCATGTGTTACATTTCTTAGTCCTACTCCATCTAATATACATAATATTAATTTCATATTATCACCTTTATATTCTTTAATATATAATTTATTATAACATAAAAAAATGAGTATTTAAACTCATTTTTAACTTCTTGCGCATCCATCTACTGAAAGTATAACTCCAGTTATATAACTAGCCATATCACTTGCTAAGAACATGAATGCATTTGCTATATCTTCAGGTTCTCCTATTCTACCAAGTGGTATTGTTTTAATTAATGGTTCTATCATTTCTTTTGGAAGATTTTTAACCATATCTGTATTTGTAATACCAGGAGCAACAGCATTTACTCTTATTCCTTTTGGTGCTAATTCTCTTGCTAATGATTTAGTTATACCATTAACTGCAAATTTACTTGCTGGATACATAAATCCTGATGGTTGACCATATATACTAACCATTGAACTTGTATTAATTATATTACCTTTTGTTTCTTCTAAATAAGGTAATACTTCTTTTGAACATACATATATTGATTTAATATTTAAGTCTGATATTTTATCATATTCTTCCATTGTATAATCTTTAAATGGAGTTGATGAACTAACACCAGCATTATTAATTAATATATCTATTTTTCCGTATTCTTCTTTTACTTTTTTGAAGGTTTCTCTTACTTCTTCTTCATTAGTTAAATTTGGGAAGTATCCATTTACTTCATAGTTTTCATTAATATTTTTTAATTCTTCTAATGCTTTATCTACAGTATCTTTTTTAGAACCAAGAATTACTACTTTACATCCATTATCTAAAAACATTTTAGCTGTAACAAAACCTATTCCTCTTGTTCCTCCAGTAATAACACATACTTTATTTTTTAACATTTTTAGTTCCTTTCTTTGCTTTTTTAGCTTTTTCTTCTATTTCTTTAATTATATCTTCAGGTAAGTCAGATGACTCTTTTAATAATTTTAAATCATGTTTTAATTTCTTAGATGTACCTTTACTTTTAATAGTTATACTTGAAGATATTACTATACCTATAATAATTATAAATGAGCCTGTTAAAGTATATATTAGATATTTATCCATTCTAATACTCATTTCATAGTCGCTATCCATATTTTCTAATTTAGATATTTCTGACTTTAAAGTACATGCGATAAATATAAGATCATTTTCTGATAAACAAAATTCATTTTTAAGATAATTATTTAATTCATTTTGATTATATTCTAATATACTTATTTTCTCATTAATTTCAGTTATCTTGTTTTGATCTGTTTCTAATAATAAACTTTGTTTTAGCGTTTCTATTTCACTATTATTTTCATTATATTTTTGCTCTATTAATTTATTTTGACTATCTAATGTACTTTTATAGTCAGTTAATTTATTTT
>JAZSKU010000109.1:0-9231 GCA_045535005.1 Bacilli bacterium | reverse complement strand
CATAAATATAACAAACGCAAGTAATATAGATTTATACCATTTAATAGAATGACCTAAACTAAATAGAAATTAAATAACAAAATAAAAAAAGGTATATTACCTTTTTTCACATACAAATTCATTTTCTTCAAAAGATCCAATTACATTAGTAATACCTCTTTCATTACCTAAATATACAGTAACTAAATCTTTATATTTATTAATAAATTCATCATTTACATCTATATCTTCATATACATATACTTCAGTATCTTTTATTTCATAAGACACATCTATTCCATCAATAGAAGAATATTTATCATTCTTTTCATCTAATAATTCTTTAAATGTATCTGTTTTATCAAGCCCATCTTCTCTCAAATGATATGTAGCAGTAGATTTTAAATTAGTAAGAAGACCATTACCATCAAAAGTTACATCAACTTTAATATCATAATAATAGTTATCATCTTTTAATTTCTTTTCGCATACATAATCATTTTCAAACATAGAACAAGAACATAATAATAAACAAAGTATAGGTACTAATAGTATCTTTTTTATTTCCATTCTATCGCCTTTTTCTTAACTTTAAGCACAGTTTTAACAAATAGAATAATTACTATAAGAATAATAAGTACAACAGCAGAAACACATATGATAATGGTTTCTTTTTTACTTAATCCTTCTCCTTCTACAGGGTTCCCTATAGGTTCATTAACCACTCCACTTTGATTCTTAGAAATATTTATTTTATATTCTCTAACACTTCCATCACTAGCAGTAACAATAATATCTATAACACTACCATCTTTTAAGTCATTATTACCATTTACTATTACACTAGCGCCTTCATCTTCAGTTAAATAAAATAAATTAAGTTCAGTTTCATCTTCAATAGTAATATTATATTTTAATACATCTGCTTTAAATTCAAATTGATAATTTTCAATACTTAATTCAGATAACTTATTATTATTAGATGCTATATTTGATTCATCAAGTCTTGTTACATTAATAACATATTTACGAATACTTCCATTTTCAGCTTTAACACTTATTGTAAATGTATTAGTTCCAACTTTTAAAGCTTTAGTACCTGCTCCAGATACTTTAGATTTAACGTCTTCAGCAGTAGCTTTAATTAATAAACCAGTTACATCATTATTAACAGTAAATGTATAATTTTGAACAGTTTTATCAAATACTATATTTCCTTGAGAAAGTTCTAAAGTTTTTAAATAATTGTTTTTACTTCTTGAGTCTTCACGAGTTATTTTAATAGTATAAGTTTTAATAACTTGATTTTCACTTGTAACCTTAACTTGAACAGTATTACTTCCATAATCAAGACTTACTGTTCTAGGGCCATATCCACTTACATATTTAGAACTATCACTTGTCTTACTTGCTTTAATAGTTACCTTCTTTACATCAGAAGGTACTTTTAATGTATAACTAGTAGTATTTTTAGAAAATGCAGGACTAAGTGTATATCCACTAACACTTAAACTATTTAAAGTATTAATAGAATCTCTATCATCTTCCCTAGTTATATTAATTGTATAACTTCTAATTACTTCATTTTCACTTTTAACTTTAATTTTAATAGCATTAAGTCCATAATCAAGATCAACTGTTCTAGGACCACTACCACTTACAAATGTAGATTTATCACTTGTTTTAGTAGCTGTAATTTTAACACTTTTAACATCTGCAGGAACAGTTATTTTATAAGCATTAGTTGTACTTGAGAATGTAGGATTTAATTCATATCCAGTAACACCTAAATCACTTAATGTATTAACTGTATCTCTATTATCTATTCTAGTAACTGTAATAGTATATGTTTTAGTAACTCCACTTTCACTCTTAACTTTAACTTTTATACTATTACTTCCATAATCAAGACTTACTGTTCTAGAACCATATCCACTTACAAAAGATGAATAATCGCATGTCTTAGAAGCACTTATTTTAACACTAGAGTTTTCAGTACTACATTTATATGTTGTAGTATCTTTAGAAAACTTAGGTGATAAAGTACAATCAGATAATGACAATGAATCTAATGTATTAGTAGTAGCAGCTATTCTAAATGTATGAGATAAATTATCATGAGATATATCATTCCATTCAGAAGTACTACCAGTTACATTAGTTAATTTAAAAGTAAACGTATCTCCTGCATCAGCACTACTAGGTACTTTTAATGTAATAGTACCTACTGTAAAACTACTACTTAACCCACCAGTATTTCCTAGTACAGCTCCACTAGAAGTTGTATTTTTAGTATCATAATTTACACTAGTAGCAAACTTTGAATAAGTCATACCACCTAAACTATACTTAAAACTAATACCAACCAAATCATCAGTTGTTGCTTTAACAGTACAAGTAACACTGTCACCTGCTTTAACAACTGTTTTGCTACAACTCATAGTTACTCCCAAAGAAGCAGCATTAATACTAAATATTGGCAATATCAGCATTAATAACATAAATATAATTTTTTTCATTCTAATTTCCTCCTATAACAGTACTAGAAATCTTCATAACATCACTTACAGAAATATCATCACTAAAATTAACATCTCCAGCTAATAAAGTGATCTTATCATTAATTATATTTCCATCAATAACATGAGTAGATACCATCATTACATCAGCAACAGTAACAGTACCACTCTTATTTACATCTCCATATATAATTACTGTATATTGTTTACATGCACTTTCATTACATACTTCTACATAATCTCCAGTAGCAACATATTCATTATTATCTTCAATTAAAAATCCACCCGGATAATACACATTATAAGTTAAATTAGTTACCTTATTTAACTTAGTTTTAAAACTACTTATAGTTATACCACTCTTTTCACTAAGTAAATAACTACCATCTACTGTCATATCATCAACACTAAGACTAATATTTGTATTAGTAGTAGTATAATGATTTAAAATATTCATACTTTTATTTGATACAAATCTCCATATTGTAGTTGGGTACTCTGCAAATGTAGCTGACTTATTTCTTTCAGTTAAAGTAATCTTTTTACTACCAGTATCAACTATATTAGCTTCATCATAAGAAGTAACTTCTCCAACCAAAGTACCATTAGTATATTTATAATATACATAGTCTCCTACCATTGAATAAGTATTCTTAACATAAGCAAGATTATTATTAATATTTAATTTAGGTGGATTAGATTGTTTAGTATCATAGTTATAATGCACAGTTCCAACTAAATCATTAGTATTTGTATTTAAATTTGGATTATCTACAAAAATATTATTAAGTAACCATTCACCAGTAGAAAGCGAATAGTCAAGAACAATATAAGCATCTCCAGAAGTTCCTGTTACACTTACATTTTCTAATTTTATATTTGAAATATTACTATCTAATGAATCCATTATTAATCCACTAGCATAATTATCTGCTTTAACATTAGCATTTCTAACAGTTATAATACTAAGTTCACTCATAACTATATTACTAGCAAGAACATAACCATTATTTTCAGTATCAATAGTAAAGTTTTCAAGTTCTAAATCAGTAACAGATCCTTCTAATATATCATTAAATAAACCACCTGATTTAGAATGTAAATTACTTATCTTATAACCATTGCCATCTAAATGTCCCATAAAATCAATTGGAGTCCATCCATTACCTTTATTATAAAACATCCCATTAGCTGTATTAGTAGCAAATTCTAAATCAATATTTTGAGTTAATTTAAAATGAGCATCAGATCCTTCCATAAGAAGTAAATCAAATGGTTCATTAATTAAATAAGGACTACTTTGAGTACCATGACCAGTTGTATCAGAACTAATTCTATATAAATATGAATCCCAAACTCCATCACAAGTAACTTTAACATATATTACAGAACTATTAACAACACTTTTTAATGTTAATTTAAATGTAGCATACCCAGATGCTAAAGTATCCTTATTTACTTTAAAATTACCAGTAATATCTTTACCTGCAGCATTTTCTACTGTAACAGTATAACTAGTCATAGTAGGAATCTTTTTAGTAATAATATAGAAATCTAATTCATCCCCTACTTTATTCTTAAATGAATTAGTATCTTTTTCATATATATATAATTTCTTTTCAGCAGTTGCACTTTCAGTAAATACAGATAAATTATAGAAGCTCTCTGCTCCACCTGAAACAGTTAAATATAATTTATCTCCACTTATTTTCTTATCACCAAAATCAAATGAAGTAACACCTCTTTGAATCTTTTTAGCAGTTGCTGTATAAGTATTTTTTTCATCATAAGCAGTTATTGTAAGTTTAGGATAATCTTCAAAATAATTATATATTTTAACACTATCAAGTACTTCATCAGAAGCACCTAAATAATATTCATAATATTCTATATTTTGAGTCATATTGTAATTATAATGAGTATAATTATGATATGCATTATCCCAGTCTCTTAATTCACTCTTTTGAATACCCATTATATTAAATGGATAATCTACATCATAATATGAAATATAGAAGTATGCATAATCATTACCCCAACTATTCATAGCAAGCCATGCACCAGGTAAACTAACACCGTTTTTCTTAATACCAGCATCATAATTATCATCCCATCCGATAATAGTAACAGCGTGCCCTGTAGATGCATAATTATTAAAATCATATCCACCTGGATTATATATAATGTTTTTACTAGTATTAAAGAAATACCAATAAATACCAGTAACAACCGCACCATTTTCCATAATATGTGTCTTTATAGTATCAGTATAATTTTTAACATGAGTCTTAACATTACTTACAGTATATTTAGAAAATAAGTTTTCGGTATCAAGAGTCTCAAATAAAATAACATCATCTACAGTAACAGGTACATTCTCTAAATTAAATATATCATCATAACTCTTATTCTTTTTAGTAGTAAAATAACTACCAAAAGTACTTTCTTCAACTGGACTATAACCTAAATACCAATATTTAGCCATATTACTTAAACTATTAGCTTGACCAAATGTATTAGTATCCCCTAACTCAAAACTTACATAATCAGGTTGATTCTCAGAAAAATTAAATTTCTTAAATCCATTTATAAGTAAATTACTTTCTAATGCTGAGTTACTACTAAAAGCCCAACAAAGCCCTAAACTTCCTTGATTCTTAACACCAGTTAAATAATTACTACCATTATAATTTCTAAGATCTAATTTAGTAGGTAAAGCACCAAAAGAACTACCCATTCTAGTAGAAAATACACTTCTAGAATCAGTATTATAATAACTAATATACTTATCAGGAATAAAGTTAAGAGTAGTTTTCTCTTCTTCACTCATATTCTCATAAACAGTATATCTAGGATTAATTGTTAACTTAGATTCATCAACTACCTTAAATCCAAATAAAAACAAAGAACAAAAAACTAATAAAAATATATTAAAATATTTTCTCATTCTCTTCACCTATTTTCTCATATTAATTTTATAATATTTATAAAAAATAGTCAATGTAAATAAAGTGTTTCAAGTATTAAAAATGTATATTTTTTTTGATAAAATAAATAAGTAAATTAAGGAGAAAATATGGAAGATATAATTAAACAAACAAGTATAGAATTAAACGTAAGTGAAACACAAGTAACAAACGTTTTAGAATTATTAAAAGAAGGAGCAACTATTCCATTTATCGCAAGATATAGAAAAGAAAGAACAAATGGATTAGATGAAGAACAAATAAGAAAAATAAATGAATATTATGAATATGAATGTAATTTATTAAAAAGAAAAGAAGATGTTATAAGACTTATAGATGAAAAAGGACTTCTAACAGATGAAATAAAAAATAATATAATGAATGCTAAAAAATTAGTTGAAGTTGAAGACATCTATCAACCATTTAAAGAAAAGAAAAAAACTAAAGCTACAGAAGCAATAAAAAATGGTTTAGAACCACTAGCGAAAATAATAATGAGTTTCCCTACTCAATTTAATAAAGAAGCTTTAAATAAATTCTTAAATGAAAATGTAAAAACTATAGATGACGCTATTGAAGGAGCTAAATATATAATAGCTGAATGGATAAGTGATAACGCTTATTATAAAAAATGGATAAGAAGTTATTATTATAAAAACGGTATATTAAAAGTATCACTAAAAAAGAATGCAGAAGATGAAAATAAAACATATGAAATGTATTATGACTTTAGTGAAAATATAAAATATATAAAGCCACATAGAGTACTTGCTATTAATAGAGGTGAAAATGAAAAAATATTAAATGTTAAAATAGAAATTAATGATGATGAAGTAGTTAACTATTTAGAATCAAAACTTATTAAGAACGATTCACCAGTTAAAGAATATGTAATAGATGCAATAAAAGATAGTTATAAAAGACTAATCTCCCCTTCTATAGAACGTGAAATAAGAAGTGATTTAACAGAAAAAAGTTCAGATGCATCAATAGAAGTATTCAAAGAAAACTTAGAAAATCTACTTCTAATTCCACCAATGAAAGATAAAAATGTACTTGGATTTGATCCAGCGTATAGAACAGGTTGTAAATTAGCAGTAGTAGATTCAACATCAAAAGTATTAAATATATCAGTTATTTACCCACATGAACCAAAAAATGAATGGGAAAAATCAAAACAAGTAATTAAAGATTTAATAAGTAAATATAATATAGAATTAATAGCTATCGGTAATGGTACAGCATCAAGAGAAAGCGAAAAACTAGTAAGTGAAACACTATCTGGTATAACTAATTGTAAATATGCAATCGTATCAGAAGCAGGAGCTAGTGTATATAGTGCAAGCCCACTTGCTATATCAGAATTTCCTGATTTAACAGTAGAAAAAAGAAGCGCAATTTCAATCGCAAGAAGATTACAAGATCCATTAAACGAATTAGTTAAAATAGATCCTAAATCTATCGGAGTTGGTCAATATCAACATGATGTATCACAAAAGAAATTAACTGAATCATTAGATTTCACAGTATCAAAATGTGTTAATAATGTAGGAGTCAATATAAATACAGCATCCCCTTCTATATTAAAATATATTTCAGGTCTTACAAAAACAGCAATAGATAAAATAATAAAATATAGAGAAGAAAATGGAAAAATAAAATCAAGAGAAGAACTTAAAAAGAAAAAACTTCTTAACGATAAAGTATATGAACAATCAATAGGTTTCATGAGAGTTATAGATGGAGATAATAAACTAGATGAAACAAATATACATACAGAAAGTTATGATAAAACAATTAAATTATTAAACTACTTAAATTTAAGTATTAAAGATATTGGTACTAAAGAATTAATAAATGTATTAGAAAAACAAGATGAAACTAAAATATCAAAAGAATTAGATATAGATTTATATACATTAAATGATATTATAGATTCACTAAAAAAACCAAATAGAGACTTTAGAGAAAACTATGACATGCCTATTTTAAAAAGTGATATACTTACAGTAGATAACTTACGTCTTGGTATGGAACTTGAAGGTACAGTAAGAAATGTAGTTGATTTTGGTGCATTCATAGATATAGGTCTTCATAATGATGCTTTAGTACATATTTCAAAAATAACAAACAAATATATTAAACATCCAAGTGAAGTATTAAGTGTTGGAGACATAGTTAAATGTTATGTAATAGATATACAAAAAGATAAAGAAAAAGTATCTTTATCACTTATAAATCCAAACAATTAAAAAAATCTAGTTAAACTAGATTTTTTATTTTACTCTTCTATTCCATATGCATTCTTAGCATAGTTATAATTGTGTGCTATTTCATCTTGAGTTAATACTCTATTATATACAGCAACATCATATATAGTACCATTAAACTTAAGTCCACGAGTTGGTCTTAAATCACCTAAAGTAGCAAAATTATATACAACTTTAGAACCACCTGATTTAAATGTTCTAGCATGTTTACCATTAATATAAATACTTGTATTACCATTACGAACAGCAGTTATTTGTAAATTGGTAATTTTATTATTTCTATTTCCAATATAATAACTAGTATGAGATGGTGTAGTATAATCAGTTGCTTGTGGCGTAAGACCACCATTTCTAAAACTATATACATGAAGATAATTTTTATAAATACCTATCCAAGATAAATATAACCCAGCATCTTGACTTATTGCAAGCATAGCAGCAGAGAAATAACTACTAAGTTCCCTACCACTTGGTTGACCAATTTGACTTGTATCACCTTTGAAAGTTAAATAAATAGAATAATTATCTCCTACTCCCATTGATTGATCAATATCAAGTATACCTATTGCATTATTTTCATCAAGAAGTAATTCTCCATTACTTCCATATGTATAATATCCACCATTATCATAATAAGCATCAGCTATATTAAAATATTTAGCACCATTTTGAAAGTTATCAACAGTTTCATGAGTAGAACGATCAAAGTCACCATATTTACTACTAGTAGCATTACCAGAAGAAGCTATCGTAATAGTTCCATCATTTATAATTCCTGGATTAAAGTGTGTCTTAAATTCAAAATCAAATATTTGATAAAAACTCTTAGTAAATGTTCTATTGACAGTCCATGTTATATCAAATGTCATTTCTTCTCCACCAGATAAATAAAGTCCATTACTTAAATTTATACTTGGTGTATGTATAACAGCAGTATCACTTCCATTCTTTAATGTAAGAACTTCATTTTCTACTATTACATCATTTCCATTTAAATTCGCAAACTTTAATGTCGCTTGACTATTATTTTTTATCTTAATTGTATATTTATCGTTATTAACAGGATTTTCTATCATAAGAAGTCCATTATTATAAGCAAAATTATGACTTCCCTTACTTGATGTTATACTTTCTATACTTATATCTGGTTTACCTTTTATTACGGATAATACATCAGTATTTTTTAATGATACTGGACTTATTGTATTAACTTGTAATTTATATAATGTATCTTTTTTCATAGTATTATATAAACTTCCAAGTTTAACATATATCATCTTAACTTCTCCAACATTAACAGTTAAGTTTTCACTTAATGTTACAGCCCCAAATGATACATTTACTATTATATTAGAGTTACTCTTATTACTTACTACTAGTGGTATTTCATCATCTCCACTCTCTACATATGATGTATGAGCAAAATAAGTAACTTTTTTATTACCTTCTTTCATGAATGTAATTGTGTCACACTCACCCTCAGTAACTTTATCTTCT
>JAZSKU010000001.1:0-8540 GCA_045535005.1 Bacilli bacterium | reverse complement strand
CTCACCTACTTTTTCTATAAATATTTCATTTAAACTTGGTTCTTCTACTACAAATTTTGATACGTTCTTGCACTTAGATATATATTTAAATACTTTATCTATCACATCTTTCGAAGAAATTCTTATTTCATATTCATCTGATTTTTCAATAATTTCTTCTACACCTTTTATTTTTTCTAACTCTTTTTTATCTATATCTGCTTTTAATATTATGTTTTTCTTTTGATAATTTTCTTTTATCTCTTTTATATTACCACTTAAAACAGTTTTTCCGTTAACCAAAACAACTAATTTTTTACAGAATAATTCCACATGTTCCATCCTGTGAGATGAAAATATTATAATACTCCCGTTTTTTGATAATTCTAGTATTTCATTTTTGAATAATTCTATATTAAAAGGATCTAATCCAGCAAAAGGTTCATCTAATATTAATAGTTTTGGTCCATTTATTATAGATGTTATAAATTGTATTTTTTGCTGATTACCTTTAGATAATTCTTTTATTTTTTTATTTTTATATTCTTCTATACCAAATTCTTTTAGATAGTATTCTAGTGACTCATGTATTTCTTTTTCTTTCATTCCTTTTAGTGTTCCATATAGAAGTGCTTGTTCTATAACGGTTTTACTAGGAAGTAAACTTCTTTCTTCTGTTAGGAATCCTATTTTATCTGTTTCGTTATAGTCTATTTTTTTACCATTAAGTGTTATTTTACCATTTGATTTATCAAGTAGTCCCATGATCATTCTAAACGTTGTTGTTTTACCTGCTCCATTAACACCTAAAAGTCCAAATATTTCTCCTTCTTCTATTTGAAATGATAGATTATCTACTGCTAAAAAGTCTCCATAATACTTAGTTATATTTTCTACTTTTAACATATTATTATTTCATCTCCTGTATTTATATCTAACTTTTCAGCATCATCTTTATTTATATGAAATTCAAGTACACATGTATCATCTGATTTAATATGAACATCTTTTAATAGTTTTTTATTACTTGTAAGTACACTTACTGTATCTTTATTATTTTTATTAAATATTTTTAAATCTTGTTCACTCATATGTATATGCATATCTGCGACTATAGTACAGTTTTCTAATGTTACACTTCCATTTGGACCTATTATTGTCATTGATTCTGAGTTATCTAAGTCCCCACTACTTCTTACTGGAGCTTTTATACCAAAATACTCATTATCTTTTTCTAATAATTCTACTTGTGTATATTTTCTTATTGGTCCAACAATACGAATATGTTCTAATGTTTTACCATTTTTTTCTAATGTAACTGTTTCTTCACTAGCAAATTGATATTTTTGTGTTAAAGGTCTTTTTACTTTTAATTCATAATCTTTACCATATAATATGTCTAATACTTCTCTTGTGACATGTATATGATGATTAGATACTCCTACTGTTATTTTCATATTTACCTCCATATTAATTATATATAAAAATTAATATGTTAACAAGTTATTATTTATTTCATTTAATATAATGAAGGAGATAATTATGAATGGAAGTTATTATAAAACACCTGTGTTTATAAATGAAGTTAATAGAGATACTAATACTATGCCTATTATAGAACAAAGTTATATTGAAAATATTCTTCGTAATAATATTGGTAAGAAAGCTAAAATACATGCTTCTTTTAGTGATTCAGTTAGCTGGAGAGATAAAGTATTTGAAGGTATAATTAAACATGCTGGTCGTGATAATATTATCTTACATGATACTGAAAATAATATTCATTATTTAATTCTTATGATTTATTTAGACTATGTAGAATTTGATAGTGATATAACTTATATGAAATAATACTATAAAATTTATATAAAAAATGTTATAATATTTTATAGGATGTGATTATGTGAATAAGCTAAATATTATTTTTCTTATCGTAGGTATTGTAATTATTATCGCAGGTATATTATATCTTTTATATAAATATAATAATGAGAAATTAGAGGGACTTCTTAATAAAATAGATAGTTCTGAAAATGATTGTTTTGAAAAGTTAAATAGAAAATATGATTTATTAATGAGATTTATTGAAAGTATTGAAGGTAAACTTAAAATAGAAAGTAAGATATTTGATGATATTAAGAAACTTAAAATTAATTCTATTAAATCATATAAACATGAAAAAGAACTTAATAAATGTTATAGTGAAATAGTTACTATTGCTGAAGATAAAAAAAGAACTAAGGAAGGTAAAAATCTTAAGAAACAATTTAAATCTTATGAAGATAATGAACTTGAGATAATAGCTCTTAGAACTTATTATAATAAGTGTGTTTTAGAATATAATAATCAAATTAAAAAGACCCCAATTAATATTTTAGCTAAGATTAAACATCTTAAACTTAAAACATTAATTGAAGGTGCTGAAATAGATAGTAATTTTAATAATAATTTGGAAGTGTAAAATTCACTTCTTTTTGTTTGTTTTCTTTTAAGAATTTATTTGCTTTAGAAAATGGTTTACTATTAAAGAAACCTGTTCTTGCTGAGAATGGACTTGGATGTGGACTTTCAATAATTAAGTGTTTTTTATTTGTTATGAATTCTTTTTTAGTTTTAGCGAAGTTACCCCATAATATAAATACTATTGGTGTTTCTTTATCATTTAGTTTTTGTATTATTTTATCTGTTAATATTTCCCAACCTATATTTTTATGAGATGCTGGTGTATCTTTTCTAACTGAAAGTATACTATTTAATAAAAGTACTCCTTCTTTAGCCCATGGAGTTAAGTCTCCACTATTAGATATTTCTATTCCTAAGTCGTTATATAATTCTTTATATATATTTTTTAAACTTGGTGGTAATTTAGTTATTTTAACGCTAAAAGAAAGACCATGTGCTTCATTTTCTCCATGATATGGATCTTGTCCTATAATAACTATTTTTGTGTCTTTAAATGATGTTAATTTAAGTGCATTAAATATATCTTCATATTTAGGATAACAAGTATAGTTATTATATTCATTATTAACTCTATTCATTAATTCTTTAAATTCTATTGAATTAAAAGTATCACTTAATATATTGTCCCAATCATTACCTATCATAATCTCACCTAACTTTATTATATCAAAAAAGTTATCACTATTTGTGATAACTTTCATTATTCATTATTTTAAATGAGCGATATATTTGTTCTAAAAGAATTCCTCTAAAGAATCCATGAGGGAATGTAAGGTCAGAAAATGATATTAATTCATTTGACATAGATTTAATACTTTCATCTAACCCATCACTACCACCTATAATAAATGTTATATTATTTATACTATTATTAAAGATAGATTCTATTTTATTTTTAAATTCTATTGAGTTATATTTTTTGCCTTTAATATCCATTGATATAACATAGTCTTCTTTTTTAAGATTTTTTTCTATTAAAGTAGCTTCTTCTTTTATATTTGAATCTTTAAGTTCTATTATATCTATTTTATGATATTTACTTAGTCTTTTTTTATAGTCTTCTACTAAGTCTATTAGATATTTTTCTTTTAGTTTACCTACGCATATTATTTTTATCATTTATATAGATTCCATGGATTTATTACACTACCATTTTTCTTAACAACGAAGTGTAAGTGTGTACCTGTACATGAACCTGTACATCCCATGACTCCTATAACTTGTCCTTTAACTACTTTATCGCCTTTATTAACATAAACTTTATTTAAGTGCATATATGTTGTTTCATAACCATTTTGATGGTCAATAACTACATTTTTACCTGCTCCACTATTATAACCACTCTTTTGTGCTTTTTTAATTACACCGCTTTGTACAGCATATAGATTTTTATTTTTAACACCTGTTATATCTATAGCTCCATGGAATTGTGGTTCGTGTCTAATTGGGTGAATTCTCCATCCATAATCATCTGAAATTCTAAATGGTTTAGATGTTGGCCAAGCCCAATATGTTGAGTTTCCATAGTATACGATATTTCTACCACCAAGAACTATTACTTTGTTTGTTGGTTCGATGATTGTTTCTTCTGATACAACTTCTACATTCATTGAAACACCATTAACTTCTTTAGCAGCATATGTAACTTTAGCAGATCCATTCTTACCTTTAGTCTTAACGTAATATACATCTCCTGAAGCTTTTTTATCATATTCTATATCAGTTTCATATTTAATTGATTGAATCTCTGTTTGATATGATTCAACTACTATATTAGCTAGTGGTTTAATACCATCTACATTAAGTACTTGTCCTACTGCTAAAAGAGCATTTTCACTAACTAATGATGGGTTTGCGATTAATAAATCGGATACACCCATTTTATTTTTATCAGCAATTGTTTCTAATGTATCACTTGCTTTAACTTTATATTCTTTAGTTAATTCTGTATTACTAAATAAGAAGTATGTACTAAGTTCATCTGCATTAGTAATTATATCTTCCTCAGTAGAAATATATGCTTTTTTAATAGTTATATTTCTATCGAAGTATATATCTAATATTTCAGTTCCTTCATCTGTTATTTCTGGAGTTACTCCATTTAAGTAATTATCATAGTCTTTTTCACTAACAAATGATAATACTGTATTTCTAACAGCAACATCTAAATCTTCTTTATTTAGAATATTGAATTTTTTTATTGTACCATTATTATCTATTGATACTTCATATCCTTCGATAGTGAATGGTTCAATATCTTTAATCTCATCATATACTTCTCTTGGTGTCATTAAGTCATCTTTGTATGTTAATACTTTTTGTATTTCAAGTCCAAGAGGTGGATATACTTTATCTACTTTATATTCATTTTTTATATCTTCTTGTTCTTTATCAATTAAGTCATATAGTCCGTCTATATTATTAAGTAACCCTATTCTTTCTCCACCTAGATATACTTGATAATAACTATTTATTTGTTTTGATGGAGACTCAAATGTAAAGGTCATATAAACTACTAAAAGTGAAACAAATATTCCAAATATTAATGAGCCTAACCCTAATTTTTCTTCTTTATTCATTTTCATCTTCCTTATTTATATAATTTTCAAATGAACCTGTATTCATTTTAAAAATTAAGTTTATTGTTCCGGTTGAACCTGCTCTGTGTTTAGCAACTAATAGTTCTATTTTTCTATTAACGTTGCCATCGTATTTACCATAGTCATCACTATATAAGAATAAAACTATATCGGCATCTTGTTCGATTGAACCAGATTCTCTTAAGTCTGATAATTTAGGTTTCTTATCGTCACCTTTTCTTTGTTCTACGCTACGAGAAAGTTGAGCTAGTGCGATAACTGGAATATCTAATTCCATGGCTAGTTTTTTTACTTCACGACTTATTTCACTAACTTCTTGTACTCTTTGTCCAGCATATTTACTTGAACTTGAAATTAATTGCATGTAGTCGATTACTACTAAATCAAGTCCATCTTCTGAATTTTTAAGTTTTCTACATTTTCTTCTTATTTCACTTATTGTAAGACCACCTGAATCATCTATAAAGAATTTAGTATCAGATAGTTCACTCATTGCTTCATTTAATTTTTTCCAGTCTGTTGATTTTAATTTACCTGTTTTTAATACATCACCATCTATTTTACCAACACAACCGAACATTCTTTTAACAATTTCTTCATAACCCATTTCTAGTGAGAAGAATGCTACACTCTTTTTACTTTGTATAGCTGCATTAAGAGCTATATTAAGTGAGAATGCACTCTTACCACAACCTGGTCTACCTGCAACAATTATAACTTGTTTCTTTTGTAGCCCACGAGTCATGTTATCTAAATCATAATAACCTGTTCTAACACCAGTAAAATCAGATGTTGAATCAGATAAACTTTCTATGTGATGTTGTACTTCTGGTAAAACATCTTGTATCTTTTTGATATCTCTATCAAATCCATCGTTACTTACAGATAATATATTTCTTTGAGCATTTTCTACTATTTCTGTAACATCATCTGCTTCTTCATAACAATCTTCTTGTATTTTAGTACTTTTACTTATCAATTGTCTTAATATACTTTTTTCAAATATTATTTTTATGTAATAACTTAAGTTAGCAGTAGATGGCACTGATGAAATGATTTCAGTTATATATTCAACGCCACCAACTTTTGATAGTGATTTACTTTTATCTAGTTCATTACATATTGTTTGAGCATCCACTGGTACATTAGATGTATGTAGTTCTTTCATAGCTTTGTAAATAGTTCTATTTGCATCACTATAAAACATTTCTTCATCTACTTCATCCATTATTTTATCAAGAGCAGATCTTTCTAAAAATGCACAACCTAATACTGATATTTCAGCATCTAAGTTTTGTGGCTCCTTTCTTGCCATACTTCCTCCTACTATTTTGTTAATACTACATCAATATTAAATACTACTTTCTTATGAAGTGTTATTTGTACTTCATGTGTTCCTAAAGAATTAATATCATTTTGAATTTGAATTTTCTTTTTATCAATATCAAATCCCATCTTAGTTAATTCTTCACTAATTTGTTTAGAAGATATACTTCCAAATACTCTATCTTCTGCACCTGTTTTAACTTTAAAAGTTATTTTTTTATCTTTAAGTTTATTCTTTATTTTATTACATTCTTCTATGAAATCATTTTCTTCTTTTTCACGAGCTTTAATCTCATTATTTAATACACTTACACTTTTATTTGTATAAGGTACTGCTAAACCTTCAGAAATTAAGAATTTAGCATATCCATCTTTTACTTCTTTGATTTCATCTTTCTTAGCTTGCTTTTTTACATCTTTAATAAATATTACTTTCATATAAAAAACCTCCCACTCCAATGTATAACTATTATAGCACACTATATTCCAAAAAAAAAGTTGAAAAGAACACTCAAATAGTTTATACTTATATTAAGATAATCACGGAGGATAGATATGATTTCTGATGTAAGTTTAAATAGATTAAAACAATTTGAACAAATAATTAAACAATGTATTATTAATAGATACGGAAAGTATATTCCAGCTGAAAAATTAGCATTCTTTAAAGATACTAGTTTTATTGATAAAGATATGTTTAAAGCAGATGATCCTAAAAATAAAATTCAAGGAGATGTTATTCGTGCAGTACTAGCTGGTGTTATTGATGTTAAATGTCAAAAGATGCTTGATGTTGAAGATGAAAGTACATTTATTTTATATGGTGAATATCTAGAAGAAGGATTAATCGAATATTACACAAGAAAAATATCTGTTGATTATAATCTTGATATTACTGAAAGACCAGATTTACAAGATAACTTAGATTTAATAATTGAATTACATAAAAAGCTTGGTGATGGATTAGATCCAATGGTATTTAAAAGTAATGCTATGGAAATACTTGATAATGCTGAGTTACGTGATTTAATTGAAAAATGTGATGTTGAAGCAATAACTGCATTTGTTAACAAGAAAAAAGGTGTAGAAAACTTAGGTGTTGGTTCAGCAGCAGAAGAAAAACAAATAAAAGAAGATTTTGGTCTTGATGGTAGAATATCAATAGTATATTTACATGGTAAACAATATATTAAATATATAGATAAATTTGACGAAGTTCACTTGGTTGAAACTAGAGACTCTGGTATTGTTTCAGAAGTTTATAAAGAAAGATTTAAAAATCTTAAACCTGGTGAAACAATAGATCCAGATTTATTCTTTGAAGAACTTACTAAATTAGTTAGTGAAACTGAATTAAAAGAAGAAGATGAAATAAATAGAGATCAATTAACTAGTGAAGAAGTTAACATGGTAGACTTTGTTTATGGAAACAAAGAATTAAAAGAAAATGTAGAAGCTGATGTAGTTACTCATAATGCTGAAGCAGGTATTCATGTAGTTGAAGATACTAATGAAATAGTTACTACTGAAGATCATCAAACATTCATTGATGCAGTTAGTGTTGGTGGACCAAATACTGGTGTTAATCCAGATGGTACTCAAGTTACTGGCCAAGAACATGAAATATTAAGTGATGAAGATAATGATTTAGATGCTAATGGTGATGGTGTTTTAGATGAAGAGGATTTAAGAATTTTAACTGGTGCTAATCCAGATGATGTAGAAGTTGTTCCACCTGAAGGTGAAGCAGAAACAAATCCAGCAGATGCAACAGGTAAACCAGATGAAGAACACGATCCAATGATATTAGTTGATGAAAGTACAAGAATATTAAGTTATGAAGAATATGAAGCACTTTGTAAAAGATATGCTAATAATGAAACATTAACTTTAGAAGAATTAAAAGCATTAAAACGTTCTACTCCAGAATTAATGGCTATGAGACAAAAACAAATGGAAGAAGAAGCTGCAAGACAAAAAGCGCTTGAAGAACAACAAAGACAACAAGAACTTGCTCAACAAGGTCCTAAGTTAGTTCTTAGAGGTGGAGATTATGGATTTACAAATAGATATTTAGTAATCTTTGTAATAGTCTTAACAATTTGTATAGGTGTTATAATCGGTGCATTACTATTTAAATTAACTCATTAAAATGCAAATAAAAATACAAGA
>JAZSKU010000029.1:0-14993 GCA_045535005.1 Bacilli bacterium | reverse complement strand
TTTAATAAATTTAAAAATTAAAAAAGAGAAATAATTATTTTATTTCTCTTTTTAATCTTGCTTGATCATCACTATGTTTATATAAGTCAACTTTTCTAGCTTTAAATCTTTCTAATTCAGCTTTATCAAATTGTTTAAGATCACTATTATACTCACCTATCTTTTTATAATCATAAGTATAATAAGAAGTCTTTCTTTTTATTTTAGTTTTTAATATTTTAAAGAAATCAAATACAACTATTTGTTTTTCTTCTTCAGGTATATCAGGATGTAATCTATGAACATGAGTAATTACACCTATATTATTATCTGAAATATTAATATCACCATCTAACCATTTATTTTCATCATCACTTGATATAGCACCATTAAAATGAATAGAACCATTTTCAGTAGCATGAAAATACATTGTAACAACATCTGAAGCACTTGAAGCACCTTCTCTAACAAGAGAAGCACTATCTGTAACTTCCTTAGTATGTAAAACAATATCTAATGCATAATCAAATTCTTCATCAGTCATACCTTCAGCTTTAAATAATTGATTATATAATATAGTATCAAAATAATCCATAGTTTCATCTCCCTTTCAAAAGCCCACATATTATACCACAAAATAAAGAAAAATACAAATAAAAAGAAAATAGTATAACTATTTTCTAAAATGAATCTATGTTTACTTTAACTCTTTTATTACCATCATTATAAGCTTTAGCTTGAATTAAAGCTTTAATACTGTTAGCAATTTTTCCTTTTTTACCTATTACTCTACCCATATCAGCTTCGGCAACAAGTATTTCAATAGTAGTATCTTCTTCACTATTAAATTCTTGAACTTTAACTAAGTCTGGTTCTTTAACAAGTTTTTTAACTATTAATTCTGAAAATTCAACTAAATTCATTATTTATTACTTTTAGAATTATGGAATTGTTCCATAACACCTACTTCACTAAGAATGTTCTTTGCTGTATCTGTAGGTTGAGCTCCTTCCTTAAGCCATTTTAAAGCAGCTTCTTGATTAACATTATATTTTTCTGCTTCTAAAGGCATATAAGTTCCTATAGATTCAATAACATTACCATCTCTTTTAGCTCTTGAATCAGCTACAACTAAACGATAATATGGTCTTTTTTTAGCTCCCATTCTTTTAAGTCTAATCTTAACAGCCATTTCTTTCCCTCCTTGGTTAACAATAATATACATCAAAACAAAAAATATGTCAACCATTTTTGGTTAACATATTAATTATTATTTTTAAATTGATATCCTTTAGTATAAGGAACAAGAGTATCACCTTCAACTACAAAAGCAGTTTTAGCAGCATCAAGTAATGGTGTATCTTGAGAACTATCACTATAAGCACAAGCAATACTTGCATTAGGAATAACTTCAGCAAGTCTTCTTAACTTTTCTTCTTTCTTACAATTCTTACCAACTATTCTACCATTTTCATCAGTTTTAGTACCAATTACATACTTAATACCAATCTTCTTACAAAATACACTTATCCATAATTCATAAGAAGCACTAATTACTATATCATTATCAGTTTTTCTACTTAAATACCAACTCTTAACATTCTTCATGTGAGCATCTACAAACTCATTAATAAATTTATCTCTATCAGGAAGTTCAAATAAAAAAGATAACATAGCTTCTTTAACTCTTTCAAATGTAACAATACCACTCTTATAATCTCTTTCTAAAGCAGCTGCTTTTTTTAATGCCTTTAATACTTTAAAAGGATGTTTCTTAAAAGAATACATCATAATATCTCTATTAGTATCTCCATTATATATTGTGTCATCAAAATCATATACATTCATCTTATTCACCTATTATTAATTATATTAAAAAAAAATCACTTATTCAAGTGATTTTATTATCCTTCTCCTCTCATGAATTCTTCATATTCATCCATGATTTCATTTGGATCTCCTTCTTTTTTAATAACACCTTCATGTAACCAAATAACTTTATTACATAAATCACGTATTGTCTTACTGCTATGTGAAACAATTACTACAGTTCTCTTATCATCACTGATTAATTCTTTCATCTTATTATAACTTTTTTGTTTAAAATGTATATCTCCTACACTTAACACTTCATCTATAAGCATAATATCTGTTTCAAGTATTGCAGTTATAGAAAATGCTAACTTAGAATACATACCAGAAGAATAACTTCTTACTGGTTTATATATAAATTCACCTAATTCTGAAAATTCAATAATACTATCTATCTTCTTATCAATTTCATCTTTAGTATATCCAAGTAACATACCAGATAAATAAATATTTTCATAACCAGTTAATGCCTTTTGAAAACCAACACCAATTGATAATAATGAAATAGTATTTCCATGTAGATTAATACTACCATGATCAGCTGCGAATATTCCAGATATAGCTCTTAAAAGAGTTGATTTACCAGAACCATTCTTACCTATAATACCAAGAATTTGTCCTTCAGGTACATCAAAAGTAACACCTTTAACAGCCTTAAATATTTTTCCAGACCCAGAACCTTTTAATCCACTTTTCTTAAAACTAAATTTATTTACATCTCTATAATACACATGTAAATCATTAACACTAATTGCAATCTTTTCTTTCTTCATTACTTCATCACCTTTACATATGTATTTTCATATTTATATATAGTTCTAATTCCTAAGATACATAATATAATTCCAATTAAGAACCATATTAATGCAGGAAATAGCATAGGTCCATTTTGATAAATTAATACTTGTCTAAAATTATATGCATAATTTGCTACTGGATTAAATTCTAATAATAAAGTTCTATAAACTGGATCAGTTATTCTAGTACTAATATCATAGAATACACCAGTCATATAAAATAACATCTTTAATGCAATATTCATTAAATTAGATAAGTCTTCCATAAATACACCAATATGCATAACAAATAAACATATACCAAATGTAATAGTAACAAACCCTATTAATAATGGTATAAACCATAACATATTTAAACTTAACGGTACTTTAAATACAATCATTAATATTGCAACTAAAAATAATGACACAAACATTTTAAATAAGTTAATACCAAGTTTAATAATTAATAATACAAACTTAGGTAAATATACTTTAGTAACAGTATCTCTATTACTCGAAACTAATTTTACACTTTGCATAAGCATCTTATTAAAGAAATTCCATGCAGTAAGTCCTACAAAAACAAATACTGGAAAATAGTCTAATTGACTTTTAAATACAATTGTTGCAATAAAAACATATATTAACATAAATGCAATAGGTTCCAATATTAACCATAAAAATCCTAAATGAGAATTTATAACTTCTGTTTTTAATTCAGATTTTGTGGCATAAAATATATAGTTCTTATATTTTTTTAAATCATTTATAAATCTTTTCACAATGCCTTTCCTTTCTCACATATATTAACATAATAAATTACTTTAATCAAATTTTCTATTTTTTTATCTTGTAACCTATTAGCTTTTCAAATTCTTTTTTCTTTCCTTTATTATCAGGTAATTGTTGTCCAATAAACTGTGTAGCGCCATTACCTTCAACTACAATCCATCCATTTTTAGTTAGAGCTAAATCCCAACCAATATACTTTAAATCAGGAGTTAAAGGAGCTAACTCAGAAGCTAATTTAACAGCTTCATCCCACTTAGGAATTTGAAATCCTTTAATCTTAATCTCGGTATTTGGATGAACTTTATATCTATTTAATAATTCATCATAACCATCAGTAATTATGACACCAGTTTTAGGATCAATTAACGCAAGCATACCACCTGCTCCACCATTGTCAACAAATGAATTATTTTGACCAATTTTTATAAAAGGATTATGAATTACAACCTCGCCATTTTCCTTAATATATGGAATCATTCTAATAGTATTAACAGATGCAGGATGTAATGTCTTCATTTTAAAATCTTGAATAATTAATTCCTCAAGAACAACAGCTTCTTCACTCATTAATAAATCAAATAATTCTCTTTTATTTTTATATTTAGAACTATCAATTAATTCAATACCACGACCAAATGCTTTATTATAAGGTTTCTTAACAAATAATTTATTTTTCTTAACAAATGTTTCAAACTTCTTATAATCTTTATCACTTTCAAGTTTAATCATTTCTCTTTTATAAAATTCTTTAAATTTTAAATAACACTCATATTTATCTCTTAATAAAGTCTTTTTATCAGCAGGATTTAAATAAGCAATAAATTCTTTCATATCTCTACCAGATACAAAAGTAGTTCTCTTCTTCATAATTTTATTTTTAAATCTAAACATAAAATATTCATCATATTTAAATCCATATGAATGCTTCATAAATCTCATATCTTTAAGTAATTTATCATTTGGTTTAACTTTGTATTTATCACAAATCTCAATAATTTTTTCTTTTTCTTCTTGTTTTGTTTCTTTCCAGATTTTATTAATTAATTTCTTTCTTCTTCTAGAAACTATATAAGGATAATAATTATCTAAAATCCTTTTAATTTTCTTTTTCATAATTTCTCCTACTTACTAAAAATATGAAGTATTCTAGCATAAGCATAATATCTATATTTTTTATTAGTAATACATTCTTTTAATAATCTAACATATCTATGTCTTAGTATTCTTCTAAAAATACCACCATTATTTTCAACTACAACTTTTATTTTATCCTTAGAAATCTTCTTTTCAAAATAACTAAAAGGAACAAACTTATTAACACTTTCAGTATCTACAAATTTATCTATTCTAGTTTTTCTAAGTTTCTTTTTATTATTAGAAATCTCACGAATTCTAATAGCTTCTCTTCTCCATAATTTATGGTATCCTTTTTTCTTAATTTCTACAAATTTAGTTTTACCTTCATATAAATCTATCTTTTCACCCTTACGATCTATCTTTAATAATCTACTATCAAAAGTAAATCCTTCTTTAGTAAATTCAATAGATAATAATACACCTGAATCAGTATATTTTTGAGCTCTTTGAAAATCAGTATCAAATATAAAGTTACCTAAAGAATAGAATATTGCCTTTTTTCCAACTAATTCATAACCTTGAACTACATGTGGATGGTGAGCAACAATTACATCAGCTCCAAATCTAAGTATTTTATGTAATATCTTTTTAGTATATGGCATAGGTACAGTTAAAAATTCTTCTCCACCATGATATACAACAACTACATAATCACATTTAGTTTTCATTTCACTAATTCTATCTTGTAATAAATTTATATAAGATTCATGAAAAGGACCAGGAGTCTCTAACGTAGCAATATAATAATCTTTATATTGTATTGCAATTACCCCTACTTTAACTTCATCACCTAAAATAATATATTTAGATGCTTCATCTATATCTTTACCTGCTCCAATATAAGGAACATCACATTTCTTTAAATTTTCTAAAGTATCAAATAAACCTTGATAACCATAATCCATCATATGATTATTAGCTATATCACCAATAGGATTATTAATTATCTTTTTAACATATTCAACATGTTTAGGTTCCATTTTATGCATTAAAGATTCTTTTTCAGTTTCATCACAAAATGTAACAGGGCTTTCTAAATCAACAACATTATAGTCATTTTTATTTAAAAATTCTAATAATCTTTTATCTATCTTTTTAGGATTATCATAATAATTTGAAGTATATTCATCAAATGCAATATCTCCAGTAAATCCAATACTTAATTTATCTTTATTCTTACTCATAATACTCACCTAATCTTCCATTTCACTTTCTTCATCTTTAGTACATAAATAAGCCATTTTCTTAAATAATGGTAAGAATCCTTCACCCGTTAAAACTTGAATAGTAACAACTTGTGCTCTACCATTAGCTTCAACAAGTTCCCAACCTTTTTTACTATAAGCCATATCCCATCCAACGCAATGAATTGAAGGTACTTTAGCTGATAATTTTTCTATAGTAGCAATTAAGCCTTTCCAATCAGGAATTTGATATCCTTTAAATTTAATATTTGAATCAGGATGATGAGTAACTTTATCACCTCTATAATCAATAGCATCAGTAATAATAATACCAGTTTCAGGATCAACTTGAGCTCCAAATCCACCAGAAGTCATATTATCAACATTACTATCTCCTTGTCCTACTCTAAAGAAAGACCATACTATAGATACATGTCCATCCTTTTGGAACGTAACAACTCTTACAGTATTTAATGATTCTGGATGGAAACAAGCCATCTTATCATGTTGTTCTACTATTTCTTCAACAATATATGGTATAGCAGCTTTAGTATGTTCAAATAACTCTTCCTTAGTTTTAAAATCTTTTACATTAAGAAACTCTACTCCAACCCCACCATGTCCATCTATAGGCTTAATAACAAATCTTTTATTATTTTTAATAAATTCATAGAATTCATTTTCTTTATCTTCATTATTTACATATAATACATCTCTTCTATATAATTCATTAAATACTTTATAAGATAAAAATTTATCATTAAAAATATTAATCGCATCAAAATCATTAATTAACTTATAATAACCATTAGTCATTTCACGAGATATATAAGTTTTTCTCTCTTCAGGTGTTCTATTTGAAGTATCATATAAGAAATATTCATTAGGTCTAACTTTATATATTAATCTAAATAATACTATTTCTTTCTTAATCTTTTTAAGTTCAGAATCACTTAATTTCTTATCTTTTAAATGATCTGCCATAGATTCATTCATTTCAAGAACTAAATCTTTATATTTAAATGTCATTTTTAACATTATTAATGAAAGAATATATAAAAATCCAAGTCTTTTATTATTCTTTTCATACGATTTTCTCATACTATTTCTAATCTTATTTATCATACATTACACATCCTTTACTTAATTATTTTATGAGACTTATAAAACTTACCAAGTTCTTTATTTCTTTGTCCTCCCCACATTTGAATAATATTAATACCAGAAGATGAATTAGCTTCAATAATGCATATACCATCTTCAGTTAATAATACATCCCATGCTACAAAATAAATATATGGTAATTTTTCCATTAAACTAATTATTTCTTTTTTAATATTTTTCCAATTTGGAATAACAATTCCATCTATTTGACTATTAGAATCAGGGTGATGAGTAAAGTCACATATTTTTTGAATTGATTTAGCAGCAGTTAACTTACCACTATCAATATCAATTTTAGCAACTAATCCACCACGAGAACCATTATCAACTGGAATAGTCTCTTTAGTACCAATTCTTTGTACAGCATTAATAACTTTACATTCATTAGTTTCTTTATCTCTAACACTAATTATTCTTATAGTATTAGTAGTTTTATCATATATATTATTTAAAAATTTAGCTTGTTCAATGCACTCGGAAATAAACCAAGATTCTCTAGATTCAAGAAAATGAATCATCTCTACTTTAGAAACAACATTAAAATCAATATAATATTTTTTATCTTTATAAGAAAGTCTATTTACTCCATTACCCTTACCTTTAGATATAGGTTTAATATAAAAATCTTTATGTTCTTGAAGTGACTCAAGAATACTTTCATAAGTATTAGTTTTACCATCATAAGAAGTAATAAGAGTATCTTTCTTAATAAAATAAACCTCAGGAGTTTTAATATGTGGTCTTAATAAATCAGCACATACAACTTTATTATCTAAAAGTTTTCCATAACTACCATTTATTGCTCTTGACTTATACCAATCAAATTCAGATAAATACTCATCTTTATTTTTATTATTTAAATTATATATAACTACTTGATCAGGCATAAACCCACCATTAAATGCAAAATAGATTCTCTTAAAAAAAGGAACCTTAACATGACTTTTACCAAATAATATCTTTATAATCCATACAGCACATAGCCATAATTTTCTTTTAATCTTATTCATTAAACACCTCGTAATAAAATCATTTGTATACTATAATTATATAAAATATTTAATAATAAGTAAATAATTAGACAAATAAAGTAAATTACTTGTAAATAAAAAAGGAAACTATTTGTTTCCTAAAACTTTTTCCCATTCTTTTACATGTTCTTCATATCTATGCATTTTGCCTTCTTGATCAACTGCTTGAGTTATATCAAAGTTTGGCATACCATTTCCCTCAATAAGTTCTATCTTTCCTTTTGAAGTAAATGCAACATCCCATCCAACATGTCTAACTTCAGGAATTAATTTAGCCATTTCACAAACAGCTTTAACTGCTTCATTCCACATAGGAATTTGATATCCTTTAAATACAATATTTGTATCAGGATGTCTATCACATTTCATATGACTTATATTAATAGCATCAGTAACAATAACACCAGTTTCAATATCTATACCAGCAGATACACCACCACAATGGAAATTATCAACATCATTACCTTTTCTACCAACTCTAGCATTAGCCATTGTAACAATAGCTTCACCATCAGCTTTAAGTAAAGTATAAAGTCTACATGTATTTAAAGTAGAATCATTAAATATAGCCATATCATCATGTTGTTTAACTATTTCTTCACATATTAAATCTTGTTCAACAACTAATTTATATAATTCTTTAAAATTATTTTTATATTCAAGTACAGAAGCACCATATCCTCCAGTACCAGTAACAGGCTTAGAAAAGAATTTTGGATGTCTTTTTAAAAACTTCTTAAACTTATCTTTGCCTTGTCTTGAAGGAACACAATAATCTCTACTCACATATTTAGAGAATGTCTTATTAAACATAAATTTATCTTTAAATGTTCCAAGACAAGTATCTCTATCATTTAAAAAATAATATAAATAATATCTATAATCATTATTTAAAAACTTTGGTAAATCTTCAGTTTTCTTATTATATAATTCATAATCAAAATAATCATTATAATTAAATCCATATTGTCTAAATGTATAAAATGCTTCAATTGCCATCTCAAATAACTTAACATCTGATTTATTCTTAATACATTCTTGAGTATTATATTTCTTTTTAAATTCTCTAAAATATTTATTAACTTTAACATAATAATCAACAGAATTATCTCTACTCTTATGAGTATTTTCTTTTATATCATTAACATTTTGTAATTTATCAATTAACTTAGTTTCATGAACATATAATTTACTTATATCTTCATATTTTTTAGGAACATCTATTTTTAAATATTTACATATCTTCTCAACAGTAAAAACAACATTACCATTATAAATATAAACTCTTTTGAAAAGATTATATATATTAGTCTTTTTTAATAATTTTTTAATAAATTTATTCACTCTCTTCATTCTCAAAACCTACCTTCATACCAAATATTTTAACAATTTACACAGTTTTATTCAAGAAAACATCGAAATTTAATACAAAAATATACAAAAATGTTATAATAAAATTGTATTTATTAAAAAAAGTTAAATTTCTTAAGGAGTTATTATGTTAATTAAATTATTTAAATTATGTTTAAAATTTGTATACTTTTTTATAAAGTTATTCCCTACTAATAAAAACAAAGTTGTATTTATAAGTAGACAAACTGATTATATTCATGTAGATTTTGAAATGATTAGTAAAGAATTAAAGAAAAGAGATAAAAATATTAAACAAGTATTCCTATGTAAAAGAATGGGAAAAGGATTAAAAGAATATTTCTTATTCGCAGTTGAAATATTAAAACAAATGTATCATTTAGCTACATCTAAAATGGCTATAATAGATTCATATTGTATACCAGTATGTATATTAAAACATAAAAAAGATTTAAAAGTATTACAAATATGGCATTCAATTGGAAAAATTAAAAAATCAGGATATCAAACATTAGATACAGAGTCAGGTAGAAGTAGTAAAAATGCTAAACTATTATGTATGCATAAAAACTATGATGCTATAGTAGCAGGAGGAGAAGCATTTAATAAATTCTATGAAGAAGGATTTAATGTTAAAAAAGATGTATTATTAAACTATGGATTACCAAGAATAGATTATATAATCGAAACATCTAAATCTAAAACTAATAAAGTACTAAAAAAATATCCTGAACTTAAAGGTAAAAAAATTGTATACTATGCCCCTACTTTCAGAACATATGATGTAGATGGTCCACAAAAACTATTAGATGCATATAATCCAAAAGATTTCTCACTTATTATTACATGTCATCCTAATCAAAAATTAGAAATTAATAAAGATGGTGTATATCACTTAAATCTAAATGAATTTACAGTAGCAGATATACTATCAATAAGTGATTATGTAATCGCAGACTTTGGTTCAATATCATTAGAAGCAGCTATATTAAAGAAAAAAACATTATATTACTTATATGACTATAATGAATACATGACTAAAAATGGTCTTAATTTAGATCCTAAATTATCTATGCCAACATGTTCATTTGAAACAATAGAACCAATATTTGATATAATAAATAAAGATACTTATGACACAAAAGCATTGAATGAATTTGTTAAAAAGTATTTACCTGAAAAACTTGGACAATCTACTAAATTAATAGTAGACTATATAATGAAACACATGAAAAATAAGGAGTAAAAATGAAATACATAATTATGGCTGGAGGTCCAGCAACAAGATGGAGAAATTATCAAAACACAACAAAACATCTAATTAAAATTGGTAATGAAAACCTACTTGAAAGAATCGTAAGACAATTAAAAGAAAATGATTGTGAAGAAATATTTATTATTTCTGATAATCCATTATATGAAGTAGAAGGATCAATTAGATTACCACTTATATATGACTATAAATTATATAATATGTTTTATAAAAAATATTTAGACGAAGAATGTGTATATCTATATGGAGATACATGGTATAACGACGATATAATCAAAACAATTGTTAATAAAAAAACAAAAAATATAGATTTTTTCGGAACAACAGAATCAATTGTTGGTATAAAAGTAACTAATCATAAAAGTTTTAAATATTATGTAGATGATATGGTTAAAAACGATATAGATAGAGCTGGATGGGCACTTTATAGAAGAATAAATAAACTTAAAGAAGATGAAGAATTAAAAATATGTGATAACTTAGTTTTAGTAAATGAAGATGAAATAGCTAATGTTAACGATGAAGGAGACTTTAATATGTTACTTCAAAAAATAATAATAATTCTTCTTAATAATCAAAAGAAAAATAATCAAAATACAATAAAATAAAAAAAGAGTTTTAAACTCTTTTTTATTTTTCAATTAAGAAAGTTAATATATCTTCTTTAGGTTTATCATTTAAAATAATATTATATATTAAATTAATAATTGGCATTTTAACCTTTTTCTTTCTAACAAGTTTATGAATAGATTTTAAAGTATACATACCTTCAACAGTAGTATTCTTTAAATATTCATCAATCTCTTCCCTACTTGCTCCTTTACCAATTAAATATCCAAAACTAAAGTTTCTTGAATTTGGACTAGTACATGTCATTAATATATCACCAAATCCAGCAAACCCTAAAATAGACTTTTTACGGCCACCAAGAGCATTTATAAGTTCTTTTATATCATTCATACTTTCAGTTAAGAAAAGTGCTCTAGTTGAATCAGTTACCCCCATTCCCTCTAACATTCCAGAAGCAATAGCCATAACATTTTTAATACTACCACATATTTCTACACCTTTAATATCTTTAGTTCTTCTAAACTTAGTAGTACTGTTTTCAAAACATTTTCTAACAATCATTTCAGTCTTTTTATGTTTAGTTGCTAAAGAAAATCCAATTGGAGCATTCTTAATCATATCTACAGCAAATGTAGGACCAGATATAACAGCAATACTATTAGTTAAATATTTAGCAAATACATCATTTAAAAATAAACATGTATCTTGTTGAATACCTTTAGTAGCAATTAATACAGGTGTTTTCTTTAAAATACATCCACTTAACTTTTTAGTAACATCTTCAAATGCAAAAGCAGGAATAGCCATTACAATTAAATCTTTACCCTTAACAGTACTTTCAAAATCATTAGTTATCTCTATTTCTTTTGGGATACTATACCCTTTTAATTTATCTGTTTTTCTTGTTTTAACTAAATTATCTTTTTCATCTTTGTTATGAGTCCACATAACAACATCAACTTTATTATTTACAAGTATATGTGCAAGTGCTAAACCAAACGCACCACAACCTAAAATACCTACTTTCATTCATTCACCTCTCGTATTTTTATAATAACATAAAAATTATTAATATATCAAGGCAAGAAAAAAGAACTATTTTTTAGTTCTTTCAAATACTATATCAGTTTTAAGTATTAAGAATAATACTATAAATAACAAGAATATATAACACACTACTACTTCAATAGTTCTATTCATAACATATAACACTGTTGTAGCTGAGAACACTAAATTAATAGCATAAATAATTAATAATGAACTTCTCTTTGAGAATTTCTTTAACATTTGATGATGTAAATGTTCTTTATCAGCTTGATCAATTCTTTGTCCTTTAAGTTTTCTTCTTATAATAGCAAATAATGTATCCATAATAGGAATTGCTAATAAAAATAAAGGCATAATTAATGATGTTAATGTTGTTGTTTTAAATCCAAGTAAGAATATAACAGCAATCATAAGTCCTAAGAATGTACTTCCAGCATCTCCTTGATATATTCTCGCAGGTGGGAAATTATGTACTAAATATCCAAGTGTAGAACCTAACATAATTAAAGATAAAATAATATCTAAACCACCAAATTTATTAACCATAAATCCAATAATAGCAATTGTTAAGAAATATATAGAAGATATACCAGCACAAAGTCCATCCATACCATCTATTAAATTAATAGCATTAATTGTCGCAACAATTATTAACATTGATAATAAAGGTGCAACTACACTACCAAATTTAATTGTTATACCAAACATACTAACTTTAGTAAGTTCAAGTCCTCCATAAAATACTACTATCGCAGCAACAACTAATTGTACAATAACTTTATACTTATTAGGCATAGGAGTTGTACTCTTAGTCATATCATCAAATAACCCCAGTAACATAATTAAGAATGAAGAAATTAATATTGATAACATTAAATCATTCTTAGGGGCAAATAACATATATCCAAGTAAAAATGCAAAAAATATTCCAAGACCACCTAATAAAGGAATTGGTTTTTTATGAATCTTTCTAGGATCATTTGGTACATCTAATACTTTTAAATATATCGCAACCTTTTTCATCATCCATACAAATAATATAGAAGCTAAAAAACATACAGAAACTATTAAAAATATATTATGTCCATTTACATTAAAACTCATATTTTCACTTCCTTATGTACATTATATCATATATAGTATTGAATAAATCAAGAAAAACCTATATTATTAATGTATAAGGAGAGTAAAAAAATGTGGTTTTTTAGTAAAAAACAAGTTAAATTACCAAACGAACTATATGAATTTCCAATATTCATGGGAACAGTTAAAAAAGGACCAATGAAATCTAACACAAGAGATTATTTAAGATACACATATATTGTTGATGGTTCATTAGAATCTGAACTATCTGTATATAAAGATAACTTAAGAGCTCAAGGTTATATTCAAAAAAATGAAGTTCGTTTTGATAGAGGTATAGAAAATACTTATATCATCATTGAAAGAGATGGCAATAATTTTAGACTTGTATATCATAAAGGAAAATAATTACTTATTTTCCTTTTTATATTTATAAAATTCATTAACTAAAGATCTATACCCTGTTTCTTTAAGAGTTTCATATTTAACTTTCCATTTAGAACTTTTATTATGATTACCAGTATAAATATATCTTAAACACTCTTGATAATATGAATCTATTTCTTTTAAAGATTTACTAGTATTAATAACCGGAAAATACCAAAGTACCCAATTAAAATATTTACCATCCCTTTCATAATAAAATTTATAATTAAATATATTATTCATAGCTTTCATAGCTTTTAAAGGACTAATATCTTTTCTAAGCATCCATCTTCTTAAAGCACGAGATTTTCTTCTGATTTTACTTTTTAACTTTTTAACACCATGATTCGATATATCAAATACACCATTATTATGAGAAAAACCTAAAAAAGTTACTTCACTATTCTTATCAAAATATATTTCTTTATCAGTATTTATTTTAAGTTCAAAATCATTAAGATAATTCTTAATAACATCAATATCTTTATCTAATAAAGATTTATCTTCATTAAATATAATAATATCATCAGCATATCTAATATACATTTTATCTTTAAACATATAATCTAAATTTCTTAAATAAAAGTTAGATAAAAATGCACTTATCGCACAACCAGCTAAAACACCTTTATCTTCACATATAATTTCACCCTTACAAACTACTTCTTTATTAGATAATATACCGTAAAAAAAAGAATATGTTTTTTTATCTAAAATACCCTCTAAATCACTAAGTAATCTATTAACATTAATACTATTAAAATAATTACTTATATCAACTTTATATGAGTATCCACGAAACTTTTTAAGTTTGTTAAATCCATCTTTTTGATTAATATTTTTTCTAAAAGAATATAAATTTTTATGTCCATAAAAAACTACAAAAAGAGGTCTTTTTTGACCACCGAATTTTTAATAAATTAAACAAGCAAATCTATTAAAAACACAATCACAAAAGACCTCCATAAAATATTTACTTCAAATTGATTTTTACAAAATCTAAGGACTGTTGTAAATAGCCTTTATCTATTTGCTTAGGTAATGCTAAGGACTGACCCTCAGGTAACTTTCTCAGACCAATACCTTGATAAATAAATTCCATTCTTTCTACTTCTTCTTCAGTAAAATATTTATCAAGAACAGGTTTCATAACCTCGTTAAAATCATTACCATATCGGAAAACATTAGGAAAATCTACGCCATCTTCCTTCATTTTTTCCATTAAAGCACTATACTTCTTACCACCATATCCCTTACAAGCACCTGCTACATTATCTGATTTATC
>JAZSKU010000071.1:0-6532 GCA_045535005.1 Bacilli bacterium | reverse complement strand
TTTTTTATTACTATTAATTTATCTAATTATCCATGCGAATTATTAGGTAATATATTTAATTATATTGAGAGTTTATTAGTTTCATTTGTTAATAAAATTTGTATACCCTCATTTATATATGAACCATTAATATATGGTGTATATCGTATTATGAGTTTTATTATATCTGTTATGTTTCCTCCATTAGTTATATTTTTCTTTTTATTTACTTTAGCTGAGGAAAGTGGTGTTTTGCCAAGAATAAGTTTTAATACTGATTACATATTTAATAAATGTAATTCTCATGGTAAGCAATGTTTAACTATGTGTAGTGGTTTTGGTTGTAATGCATGTGCGATTGTGGGAAGTAGAATAATTGATTCTAAAAGAGATAGATTAATTGCGATACTCACTAATTCATTTATTCCATGTAATGGTAGACTACCAATGATAATATGTATGATAAGTATATTCTTTGTTAATAATTCTAATAAGTTATTAATTACATTGTATTTAACACTATTTATACTCTTTTCTATAGTTATTTCTCTTATAGTATCATTTATATTATCTAAGACTATATTGAAAGGATATAATGGTTTCTTTGTACTTGAGATGCCTGATTATAAAAGAGTTAATCTTATTAATATAATTAAAATAAGTTTTATTAATAAGTCTCTTGATGTATTAAAAAGAACTATTAAAATAGCTATACCTAGTGGATTATTAATATACTTTTTATGTAATATAAATATTAATGATATTAATTTATTTAGACATATATCTTTTATGTTTGATTCTTTTGGTAGATTTATTGGTCTTGATGGTGTGACATTATTATCTTTTATAATTGGTGTTTGTGCGAATGAAATAGTTCTTCCTTTGATATTAATGGGTTACACTAATACATTAATGTTATCTAATGATTTTAGTTTTATATACTCTACTCTTATAAGCAATGGATGGAATATATATACTGCGATTAGTTTTATAATATTTACTATTATACATTTTCCTTGTGCGACTACATTGTTTACTATTAAAGATGAAGTTGGTTTTAAATGGATGATATATTCTATTATTATACCTTTATTAACTGGAATTATATTTTTATTTATTTTTAATATATTTATATAGTTAATTATCATATTATTAATATGAAGAAGTCTTTTGATGAACTTTTTTATATTAATCCTAAAGTTAGTACTTCTGTATCTTTTATATTAGGATTACTTTTAACAAGTGATTTAAGTGTTTCAGAACAAAATTTAGTTGGTAACTGGATAATTATGCTCGGTCAAACTATTCTTACTAATGCTGCTTGTCAAAGTGTTATTGAAAGTAAAATAAATAATAATATAAATATTAATTCTAATGAAATTAAATCTATTTATAATCCTTTTATATACGATATTAATACTATTAAAAGTATTGTATCTAAGTTTAATAAAGAAACTGATATTATTATGGATATGATTAAAGATCTTGAGACTAAAATTAACGAAATTAAAAAGTAGTTATTAATAAATAACTACTCTATCAGCATCATTTTTATTCATTTTAATTGTTACTGTATATCTAGATAATTCATCTGAATCATATACTTTACTTTCTCTTAAGTCATCTATATATACACTTAATCTATCTCTATAATCATCTGCTAAAGAAATATATAAATTATTTGTACCTCTCTTAGCATGAAAATCATAATAACATTCATAGTATTTAACTTCTACTGTTATTTTATCTTTTAATTTTTTATCATATTCTATAACATATTTAGTTTGATAATTACTATTAAATGTTACATAATACTTTTGTGTTTTATCTGATGGTAAACTATATGTTTCAAAGTTTCTTGTCATTGTATATTTATCACTTACATCTTTTATTGTTTTAATATTAGCTAGTTCGTTAACTGTATGAGCTATTCCAATTGATGTTATTATTACTATTAATATAATTGATGCAAAAAATAATTTACCATTAATTTTCTTTTGAAATATTATTTTATTTAATAAGATTACTATCCATAAATTTAATAATAGCGCTCCAAAGAATGCTACACTAATTCCATAGAATTTTAATCCATCTAATATAGCAAATAAACTTGCTACAAAAAGTGTTGATACACATAATAATAAGAATAATAATACCATTAATACTAGTACACCAAATACTTTAAATACTATTCTTAATATTCTATTATCTTTACTTTCAAATATTTTTCTATCACTTGTAATATTAATTACTTCTTCAAATTCTTCTTCAAGTTCTTCTTTGATTTCTTCTATTTCTTCTATTATTTCTTCTTTAATAGTTTTTTTCTTTTTAAATTTACTAAAGAATTTTTTTGTTTTATCTAATAAACTATTTATCGTTTCTTTAAATGATTTAGAATTTTCTTTTTTCTCTTTTTTTGGTTTTTCTTTCTTTTCTTTTTTCTTAGGTGTTCTATCTTTAATTAAAAATTCTTTTATCTTAGAAAATGTACTTACTTTTTTTAATTCTTCTTTTTCTTTAGTAGCTATATCTTCTACATTTCCAAAAGACTTTAAAATAGCAGTAATCTTTTTTCCATTACTTTTTTCTTCATCAATTAAGTTTCTATATTTAGTTAATATTTCTTCTCTTTTTGATTTTGAAATATCTTTTAAAAGTTCTTCTAATTGATTTAAAAATTTTTGATCTTTCTTCATAATAACACCCCATAGTAAAACTTATAATATTCTATTATATTCATTTTGTCAATTAAATATTTTTTCAATTTCTTTTTTTATCGCTTTTTTTATGTCATTAAATAAATCTTTAAAGAAATCTTTTATTGTTTCTATAATTATATCTTTTAATTCTTCAAGAAATCCTTTTTCTTGTTTTGGTTCTTCTTTTGCTTCTTCAACTACATTATTTTCACCAGACCATATACCTATTTCATTTTTCTTAGCTATACTTTCTGCTTCTTGTAATTCTTCTGTATGTATATAGTCTCCATATAAATAATCTACTTTAGCAAATCCTTTTGATATTAAATCTTTTTGTAATAAGCTATCATCTGCCCATACCCATGCTAAAGCTCTATCATATTTATCATATTCATCACTTTTTGGATCAAATTCTAGTTCTAATGTTTGTGCATTTTTTACTCTTTCACATGTATAGTTACTTGCATCTTTTCCAAATGGTTCTTCTCCTTTAGTTGGATGAACTGTTTCTGGTGTATCAACTGCTAAAAATCTAACTGTTGTTTTTTTACCATCTATATTCACTTTAATAGTATCACCATCTACACAATCTACAAACTCTACTGTTTTTCTTGATGCATTAACATTTAAAGTAAAAACACAAAAAAATAAAAATATTATTACTACTTTCTTCATAATAATATTTTATCATAATTTAATAATTAAAAATAGAATTTTTATTCAAGTTCATTTAACTTTTCATTATATTTATCATATGCTTCTTCTATCTTAGATTCATCTTCTTCTGTTAATTCATAATAACCACATGAATACATATAATTAAATATATCTCTTGCGATATCTTTAGTATCTTCAAATATTTTTAATATTTCTTTATATAGTATTTTATTACTCATTTCATTTAACGCAATACTATAATTATTTGATATATTTTTTTCGCACATCATTATATCATTTAAGATATCTTCTTCTGTCATACATATATTTTCTTCCATATTTCCTCCTTATTCTAAAATTGTTAATAAACTATTATAGTGTTTATTATGCATCTTACATGCTTTCTTTAATAGAGTTAATACTTCCTCTTCTTCTACACATTCGATTAATACATTTATTTTCTTAATCATTGTGTAGTTCCAATTAAGCATATCTTCTATATAAAGTAAGTCTTTTGATGTAATTATATTTGGTGTTTCTTTCATATTTATCCTCCCCTAATATTATTTCCATAATAGTTAATAATATAAATGTAAAATAATACCATTATTAGCACTCTATATTGACAAGTGCTAATTTATGAGTATAATTATAATTGTAAGGAGATGAAAATATGGGATTTTTACCAGGAAAGTTTTATTTAGATGATTTCTTTGATGATGAATTTTTAATGAGTAAGAGTACACCTATGAAATGTGATATTTATGAAAAGGATAATAAAGTTTATATTGAACTTGATACTCCAGGATTTAAAAAAGAAAACATTAAAATTGATATTGATAATGGATATTTAACTATTGAAGGTGAAGCATCTAATTCTAATGATGATGATAATAAGAATTATATTAGAAGAGAAAGATTTTCTACTTCATTTAAAAGACAATTTTATGTTGGTAATATAAATGAGAGTGATGTTAATGCTAAATTTAATGATGGTGTACTTTTAGTTTCATATCCAAAGGATGAAGTTAAAGAAACAAAGAAATTTATTGAAATAAACTAATAAAAAAAAGAGAGTTTTAACTCTCTTTTATTTTGTTACATTAAATCTAAATAAGCAAATATCTCCATCTTGCATTAAGTATTCTTTTCCTTCTAGTCTTGCTTTACCTGCTTCTTTTACTTTTAATTCACTTCCATATGTTATTAAGTCATCATAACTCATCACTTCTGCTTTAATAAATCCTCTTTCGAAATCTGTATGAATTATACCTGCACATTCCGGAGCTTTCATTCCATTTTTGAATGTCCATGCTCTTACTTCATTAGTTCCTACTGTAAAGAATGTATTAAGTCCTAACATATGATATGTTATATGAATTAATTGATCTAGTCCACTATTTTGAATTCCTAAATCATTTAAGAATTCTTTTTTGCTTTCTTCATCTAATTCAGATAATTCACTTTCAATTTTAGCACACATAAGTACTACTGATGAATTTTCTTTAGCTGCATATTCTCTTACTTTATCTATATATTCATTTGAATCGGCAAGTAAATCATCTTCTGATACATTTGCTAAATAAATGAATGGTTTATGTGTTATTAAGTTATATGTTTTGATTAGTTTTGATTCTTTTTCATCAAATGTTTCTAATCTTAACATTCTACCTTCACTAAGAATTGATTGTAATCTTTTTAGAAGTGCTACTTCATATAATCCTTCTTTATCATTTGAAGTAACTGCTTTCTTTTCTATTCTTGAAAGTCTTCCTTCTACTATTTCTAAATCACTTAGAATAAGTTCATAGTTTACTATTTCTATATCACGAGTTGGATCTATATTACCTTCTACATGAATTATATCTTTATTTTCAAAACATCTTACTACTTGTACTATTGCATCTACTTCTCTAATGTTAGCTAAGAATTTATTTCCTAAGCCTTCCCCTTGAGCAGCTCCTTTAACTAGTCCAGCTATATCAATAAATTCATATTGTGTTGCGATTAGTCTTTCTGGCATATACATGTCATTTAATGTTTCTAATCTTTTATCTGGTACTGTTACTACTCCTACATTAGGATCTATTGTTGCAAATGGATAGTTTGCAGCAAGTATATTTTTCTTTGTTATTGCATTAAATAGAGTACTTTTTCCTACATTAGGAAGCCCTATTATACCAGCTTTAAGCGCCATATGTTACCCCCGGGAAAGTTCCTATTCCTATTGGAACTCCAATCATATACCATGCACAGATTACTACAATCCATATTAATGTAATTGATACTGCATAAGGTATTGTATATTTTAAACAACCAAATAATGATACCGAATCATTTTTAGTATATTTTTCCATAAATGCTATGTAGATTACTATGAATGTTAATAATGGAGTTAAACCATTAGTAACTGATTCAGCAGCTACATACATTACTTGTGTTAGTTCTGGACTAATACTTGCATTCATCATTAATGGTACTACTGTACCAGCCATAATTGACCATTTCAATGTTGATGATGGTAAGAATAAATTAGCTATTGCTATTAATAAGAATACAAATATTATTAATAGAATACCTGTGAAATTTAAACTTCCAATTATATTAGTTATCCATGCTACTAATACTTGACCTATATTGCTTTGTTCATATACGTTCATAAACATAGATACAAAGAATATAAGTACTAATACATTTCCATATTGTTCAAGTGAATAACTTAAACTTTCTGTGAAATCTTTGTTACTTTTTATTGTTTTACTCATAAGTCCATATCCTAGACCTACTATTACAAATAGAATTGTTACTATGAATATAAACCCTTTATTAAATAATGAATTTGCTCCAAATAACATATCTATATATCTAGCACCACCATCATCAAGTAATACACCTGAGAATGGTAATCCTGGTATTATCATATATGCAATTATTAATACATATAATAAACCAGCTACTGTTCCTATAATTAATCCTCTTAATTCTTTATTTGTTATTTTAACTTCTTCTTCTTCAAGTTCTATTCTTGGAAGCATAGGCATAACTTTCTTTTCTGTTATATACGTAAATACTATTGCAGTAAGTATTAACATAAATATCATTATAAATAGTGCGAAGAATACACCTATATTATATCCAGGATCTAGTAACTTTGCTGCATTTAGTGTCACTGTTAATAGTGAACTATCTGTTGA
>JAZSKU010000084.1:0-10111 GCA_045535005.1 Bacilli bacterium | reverse complement strand
AACCTAATACTAAACTAGGAGATGTAAAAATATATTTTGAAGATGAATTATTAGATGAATTTGAATTACTTTACACACAAACATTAGAATTTAGTATACTTAAATTTATATGGATACATAAAGTACCATTTATAATAGGATTAATAGTATTATTATTAGTATCTAGAATAATATATGTACAAATAAAAAGAAAAATTAGAAAAAGAAGAAGAGCTAGAAAATAGTTCTTTTTTTCATATCTATAAAAAAGTTGACAACATTTAAATAAAACTTTAAAATATAAATAGGAGTTCAAGTAACTTCTAGAAAGTAATGGAGGAATATTATGGATAATGTAATCTTCTCCATTTTGCTTGTAGTAGTTGGATTGTTTGTGGGCGCTTTCATAATGATAATAATCAACAAACTAAAAGTAAGCGCAGCACAAAAAGAGGCTGATAAATTAATTAAAGATGCCAAAAGAGAAGCAGAAAAAGCTAAAAGAGATGGTATTCTTGAATTAAAAGAAGAAAGTTATAAATTAAAAAGTCAGACTGATGCAGAAATTAAGGAAAAGAAAAAAGAACTTAATGAACTAAATCAAAGAATTGATAACAGAGAGAAAAGTTTAGACAAAAGAGACGAACTACTTACTGAAAGAGAAAAAAACTTAGATCAAAAAGATAAAGATTTATTAGCAAAAACAAAAGAAATTCAAGAAAAAGACGCAAAAATGGAGAGTATAATAAAGGAGCAAATAGCTCTTTTAGAAAAAATCTCAGGTTTTTCTAAAGAAAAAGCAAGAGAGATGGTTCTTAAAAAAGTAGAAGATGAAATGAGTAGAGAAATTTCAGAATACTTAAAAGAAAGAGAAGATGAGGCTAAACTTGAAGCCGATAGAAAAGCAAAAGAAATCTTAGTGTCTAGTATGCAAAGATATTCAAATGATGTAACTAGTGAACAAACAGTTAGTACAGTAGATCTTCCAAATGATGAAATGAAAGGAAGAATTATTGGTAGAGAAGGTAGAAATATCAGAACTATAGAAGCTGTTACTGGAGTAGATTTAATAATAGATGATACACCAGAAGTAATCGTATTATCATCATTTGATCCATTAAGAAGAGAAATAGCTAAAGTAACACTAGAAACTTTAATTAAAGATGGAAGAATCCATCCAGCAAGAATCGAAGAACTTTATGATAAAGTTTGTGAAGATTATAAAAAGATAATTAAAGAAAAAGGTGAGGAAGCTTTATTCGAACTTGGTATCTCAAAAGTAGATCCAGAAATAGTTGAGTTAATAGGTAAATTAGCATTTAGAACAAGTTATGGTCAAGATGCTTTAGCTCATAGTATGGAAGTTGCTCATTTAGCAGGACTTATGGCTAGCGAATTAGGAGAAAATGTTTCTCTAGCAAAAAGAGCTGGTTTATTACATGATATTGGAAAATCAATTGATTTTGAAATGGAAGGTAGTCATGTAGAAATAGGTGCTGATATAGCTAAAAAACATGGTGAAGATAAAGTTGTTATTAATGCAATTGAATCTCACCACGGAGATAAAAAATCAGAACATGTTATTTCTGAATTAGTTGCTATAGCAGATGCACTTAGTGCAGCAAGACCTGGAGCAAGAAATGATTCATTAGAAAACTATGTTAAGAGACTTGAAGATTTAGAAGCTATTGGAAATCAAATTGAAGGTGTTGAAAAAACATATGCAATGCAAGCTGGTAGAGAACTTAGAGTAGTTGTTAAACCAGATCAAATAGATGATCTATCAAGTTATAAAGTTGCTCGTGAAATCAAAGATAAAATTGAAGAAACTATGCAATATCCTGGTACTATTAAAGTAGTAGTAATCAGAGAAACAAGAGCAGAAGAAGTTGCTAAATAGTAACTTCTTTTTTGATTATATTTATGATAAAATAATTTTGGTGAATTATATGAAAGCATTAATAACAGGCGCATCTACAGGACTAGGAAAAGACTTTGCAATAGAATTATCTAAAAAAGGATATGACTTAGTCTTAGTAGCAAGAAATAAAGAAAAACTAGAAAACTTAAAAAAAGAATTAAATACTAATGTAGAAATAGAAACAATGGACTTAAGTGTAGAAAAGAATGTATTTAGTCTTGCTAAAAAATATAAAGATGACATAGATTTATTAATAAATAATGCTGGATATGGAGAATGCGGAGAATTTAATAATATAAGTTTAGAAACAGATTTAAATATGATAGATCTTAATGTAAAAGCATTACACATATTAACAAAAGAATTTCTAAATGTATTTATAAAAAAAGATAAAGGACAAATACTTAATGTAGCGTCATCTGCAGCATTTCAACCAGGGCCTTTAATGGCAACATATTATTCAACAAAGTCTTATGTATATAATTTAACAATGTCTATATATGAAGAATTAAGAAGAAATAAAAGTAAAGTTAAAATAAGTGTTCTTTGTCCAGGACCAGTTAATACTGAATTTAATAAAAGAGCTAAAGTATCATTTAGTCTAAAAGAATTAGAAAGTATAGATGTAGTTAAATACACATTAAAATGTTTAGATAAAAATAAATTAATTATAATACCAAGTTTCTTTATGAAATTAAGTGTATTCTCAAATAGATTAGTAAGTAGAAAATTCGTACTTAAAATAGTATATAAAATACAAAAAAGAAAAATAAGTTAACAAGAGGTGTATATGAAAATAGTAAGAATCTCTTCTTTAGGATGTGTATCATGTATAATAATGAATAAAGTTATTAACAAATTAAAAGAAGAATACGTTTTTGATATAGAAGATTATGATTATGATTTTGATGATATAGAAGAGTTTAATCCAGGAAATATAATGCCAGTATTAATATTTTATAAAGATGACACTGAATATAAAAGATTAACTGGAGAACATAAATTAGAAGAATTAAAAGACATAATGGAGGAAATTAAATGAAAAGATTATTAACAGTTATAACATTAATATGTTTATTATTAATACCAAACTTAATAAACGCAACTGAAAAAGAAATAAATATATATTTATTCTGGGGAGAAGGGTGTCCTCACTGCAAACAAGAAAAAGAATGGTTTAATGATTATTTAGAAGATAATAAAAATGTTAAGTTACATAAATATGAAATATATAATGATATAAAAAATATGGAAAACTTAATGAAAGTACAAGAACTTCTTGGTAATGAAGGTAGTGGTATTCCATATTTAGTAGTAGGTAATAATGCAATAGTAGGATTTAATGAAGATGCTACACCAGAAGAAATAGAAAACACAATTAATTATTATGAAAATATGCCATATAAAGATAATGTAGGTATATTACTTGGAGTAGTAGAAGATGATGGAAGTGAAGACCCTGGTAACAAATATACAGGAGATGAACATGTAGATTTACCAATCATAGGTAAAAAGAATGCTAAGAGTATACCAGTAATATTATCAGCTGCATTAATAGGTTTAGTAGATGGGTTTAATCCATGCGCGATGTGGATACTTATATTCTTAATATCAATGTTACTTGGTATGAAAAATAAAAAAAGAATGTGGGCTCTTGGTATAACATTCTTAGTAACCTCTGCATTAGTATATTTCTTATTCTTATTATCTTGGTTAAATTTAGCAATATTCTTAAATAAAATATTCTATATTAGAATAGCTATATCATATATAGCACTAGTATTAGGTGTTGTATCAATAGCAAGATTCTTTAATAAAAAAGAAGATGGTTGTGAAGTAGTAGATAGTAAAAATAGAAAGAAAATAATTAAATCTATACAAAAAATAGTAAAAGAGAAATCATTCATTTTAGCACTTCTTGGAATAGTAGTTTTAGCTGCTGCAGTTAATGTTATAGAACTTCTTTGTTCATTAGGATTACCTGTTATGTTTACTCAAATACTTGCTATTAATGAGGTAAGTGGATTTGGTCAAATAATGTATTCACTTATATATGTATTATTCTTCTTGCTTGATGATTTAATTATATTTATAGTGGCTATGAAAACATTAGAAATAAAAGCTATATCAAATAAATTTGGTAAATATAGTCATTTAATAGGTGGACTAATTATGTTAATTATAGGACTTCTAATACTATTTAGACCAGATTGGTTAATGTTTAACTTTTAATAAAATTAATAAATAAATAACAAAAGATTATCATAAGCATATAATAAACTAGGTGATATATGTGAATGATAATCTTTTAAATAAGATTGAAGAAAAAACAAGTGTTAATAAAGAAACAATAATTTCATTAGCAAAAAAATTAGAGACAGGTAATTTTAAAGATCCTAACACACTAAAAGAAATAATAAGAGAATTATCTATAATAACAGGTAAAGATGTATCAGAAGAAAAAGAAGAAAAAATAATTAATATGATTATTAATGATAAAGTACCAAATGATTTAGATAAATACATTTAAAAAGAGACTTAAAAGTCTCTTATTTTATTGCTGGTTTATAGAATTCTTTTTGTATTTTATTAGTAGACCATAATAATTGATGGAATGGCTTATTAACAATTAAATCAAATTCTCCGATATATTCATAAGTAGTAGGTTTAAATTTAAGTTTAAAGTCATTTAAATCTTTATATGGATTCTTTTCAGTAAAGTCAGCAGTAATACCATTCATATCTAAGAATAAGTATCCAGCTTTCTTATATTCTTCTATAATCTTATAATACATAAAAGTCTTAATATCAATACCAACAAAATCGGCATTTTGACCAGTTATTTCTATAGTGATTCTACCTTCATGTTTAACAATAAATGCAGCACCTAATATTTCAGCCATTTGATTTTCTTGCATTCTTTGATTAGCTAAAGCTATATCAGAAGATATCTTATTCATAAGTCTGTCACTTACTAATTTTTCTTCATATAATTCTTTATTATTAGTTTCATTTCTAAATCTATTATTTAATTCTTCATTCTTTTCTTGTTCAAATACATATTGTTTTTGTAAGAATTTAACATATGTTTCATACTTAAGTTCTAAAAGTAATAAATCTACCATATTACTTTTTTCAAAAGTCTTAAAGAAATATTTATAATAAGTTTCAGTCTTAGTATTCTTATGTTCAACAAACTTATAAAATGTAGGAATATCATCTTCATAACCAGATACTAATCTAACACCTTTAAGTTCTGAAGTTTTCATCTCTTCAATTAATTCTTTATCTAAAGAGTTAAAATCATAATTAGGTAAATAAATAACTGGTGTATATTTAGGTAATAAACTTTCAAAATATAAATTATCTCTTAATTTATCATATCCTAGTTCTTTTAATACACTTACTAATTCTTTATTCTTAGAACTTACAACTTTACTTTTATCATCAAAGTTAACAGTAGAGTATGTTACTTCAGGATTAATCTTAATAAATGCAAATCCTCTTAAAAAGAAAAAATCTTTTAATTTCTTAGTAAATGCTTTTAATAATGGAGTATTATAATAATCTACTAAAAAACCACGAGGAGCATATCCATATTTCATATTAGGACCTATAGATTTATATAAAATTAAACTTGCTGCAACCATTTCACCATCATGAAATCCACCAACATACATAACAGAGAAATCACTATGTTTCATAAGTTCTCCATATTCACTTGTTTGATAGAAATTCTTAAGTATATGTGTTTTAGCAAATTCACTAAATTTAATAGCATTAATTTCTTCAACTTTCATTTAAAGCACTCCCTTTTTTGTTAACAATATTATAGCATAATTAATAAAAAAATAGTATAATGATATTAGTAAATAATTGGAGGAACTAACAAATGAGTAAAATCGTAGATATTAAAGCAAGAGAAATATTAGATTCTAGAGGTTTTCCTACAGTTGAAGTAGAAGTTAAAACTGCAAAAGGTTTTGTAGGTATTGCAGCTGTACCATCAGGTGCATCTACAGGTAGTAGAGAAGCTTTAGAATTAAGAGATAATGATGAAAGATATTGTGGAAAAGGTGTATTAAAAGCAGTTAATAATGTTAATACAACTATTAAAGATGCAATAGTAGGTATGGAAGTATCTCATCAAAGAGAAATAGATACTAAAATGATAGAATTAGATGGAACACCAAATAAGAGTAATTTAGGTGCTAATGCTACTTTAGGTGTAAGTCTTGCGTGTGTAAAAGCAGCTTCATTAGAAAGTGGTAAAGAAATGTATGACTATCTAAATCCAAGAGATAAAAAAATACCAAGACTTATGTTTAATATAGTTAATGGTGGTATGCACGCTAAAAACAATTTAGATATTCAAGAATTCATGATCGTACCTAAAAAAGAAACATTCAAAGAAAGTTTAAGATGTGCTAGTGAAGTATTCCATGCATTAAAAAAATTATTAGATAGTGAAGGACTTGCAACATCAGTAGGTGATGAAGGTGGTTTCGCACCAAACTTAGAAAATAATAAAACAGCATTAAATTATATAATTAAAGCTACAGAAACAGCAGGATATACACCAGGAAAAGATTTATTTATAGCACTTGATGTAGCAGCATCATCTTTCTATAATGATGAAAATAAAAAATATAAAATAGATGATAAAGAACTAACAAAAGAAGAATTATTAGAATATTATTTAGATTTAGTTAAAAATTATCCTATTATATCAATAGAGGATCCATTTGATGAAAATGATTATGAAGGATTTAAACTATTTACAGATAAAATAGGTAAAGAAATAAATATAGTTGGAGATGACTTATTTGTAACTAATAAAAAAGAATTAGAACACGGTATTAATAATGGACTATGTAATTCAATATTAATCAAACCAAATCAAATAGGTACATTCTATGAAATGTTAGAAACTATTGTACTTGCTAAACAAAATAATTATACATGTATTATGTCACATAGAAGTGGTGAAACAACAGATACATTTATAGTAGATGCAGCAGTAGCATTAAACATTCCATTTATTAAAACAGGTTCAGTATCTAGAGGAGAAAGAATTTGTAAATTTAATAGATTATTAAAGATAGAAGAAGAACTAGAAGAGAATAAATAATTTATTTGCATAACGACTAGTTTTATAGTATAATACAACATGCGAGGGTGATAAAATGGAAAAATTATTAATAGTTGTTAGTATCTTACTAATAGCAATCGTATTATTACAAAGTAACAAAGCAAGTGATTCAAGTCAAATTATATCTGGTGGAAACACTGTGCTTATGGGTAAATCAAAAGAAAGAGGAGCAGAAAAGTTTATAACAAGATTAACTTATGTATTAGGGTTTGCTTTTATAATCATTTCAATGATTTTATCTGTTTAAAAATTCATAATTTTTTATGAATTTTTTTATTTATATGTTAAAATAAGAAATAAGAGGTGCTTATGAGAAACAAAATAGTAGAAATAATTAAACGTGAAAATAGAAAATTAAACCCAATGGAAATAATGAATTTTATTAAAGAGGGAAGCACAGTAGAAGATTTAAGAAGTCTTATGGATGAATTAGATGCAATGTGTAGAGATGGAATTATAAGACAAGCTAGTGGTAACGCATATGTTATGAATGAATTAATAACTGGTATTGTTGATATGCATGAAAAAGGTAATGCTCATGTAATTATTAAAGGTCAAGAAAACGATATATTTATTCCTAAGAATGCATTACGTGGTGCTAAAGATAAAGACTTTGTATCAATTGAAATAACTGATAAAGAAAAAGGTGAAGGAAGAATACTAAAAGTACTTAAAAGAAGTCTTGGTAAAAGCCTTGCAGAAGTTGTTGTTGAAAATGGTGAAATTAGAGTAGTACCACTTGATAAAGAATTAGGGTATGAAATTGAAATAGAAGATAATGATTTACACTTAGTAGATGGACACATTGTTCATTTAGAATATATTAAAGAATTACATAAAGGAAGAATATTAGCTAGAATAGATAGAATTTTAGGACACAAAAATGCTCCTGGACATGAAACACAAATAGCTATGATAGCAAGTGAATTTGGTATATCAATGTATATTCCAGAAGATGCTCAAGCTGAAGCAAAAGCATTCCCAACTTCATTAGATCCAGAAGAAGTTAAAAAAGAAATAGGAAGAGGAAGACTAGATTTAAGAGGCGACATCGTAACAACTATGGATGGTAAAGATACTAAAGATATAGATGACGCCATTCAAATAGAAATATTACCAAATGGTAATTATAAATTAATCGTACATATTGCAGATGTAAGTCACTATGTTAAAATGGGTTCTGCTATATGGAGATATGCTGAAGAAAAAGGTAACTCTGACTATTTAGCTAATAAAGTTGGACCAATGTTACCAGTAGAATTATCAAATGGTATATGTTCATTAAATCCAGATGAAGATAGATTCGCACTTAGCTGTATTATGGAAATAGATCATGCTGGTAATATAGTAGATCAAAAAGTATCAACATGCGTAATTCGTTCAAAAATGAAAATGAATTATGATGCAGTTCAAGATATCATTGAAGGTAAAGAAACAGAAGATACAGTGAATTATACAACAGTTAAATACACAGTAAGAGAAAATGAAACAGTAGATGATGTTGCGTTTAAAAACTGTATTACAGTAGAAGACTTATTAGCAGTTAATGATGGTATTGAAATAAAACCAGGAAACGAAATCAATGTTCCAGTAAGACCAATCATTATGTTAATGAGCGAAGTATCTAAAGTATTAGATGCAAAATACCATAGAAGAGGTAAAGCTGATTTTGAAAGTAGCGAAGTTAAGCATATATTTGATGAAAATGATAATGTAGTTGATGTAGTTCCTCGTGAACAAAGACCAGCTGAATCAATCATAGAAAACTTTATGATTTGTGCAAACGAAGCATATACTACATTTATGTGTGATGCTTTAAGTGAAGTTATTCCTAACATGGTACCATTCGTATTTAGAATCCATGAAACTCCAAATCCAAGAAGAATTGAAGATTTCATGAAGATGTTAGAAACTTTTGGTATGAATTGTCCACTTAAAATTAATCCAGAAAATGTTAGTAGTAAAGATATACAACAATTACTTGAATTCTTAAAAGAAAAAGAAAATTATAGAGTATTTAGTCATAAATTATTAAGATGCATGCAAAAAGCAAGATATAGTCCAGATAATTTAGGTCACTTTGGTATAGCAAGTGATAACTATGCTCACTTTACAGCACCTATTAGAAGACTTGCTGACTTAATAATTCATACTATATTTAAAGTATTTATCGTAGATAAAGATTATACTCCTGAAACATTAAGTTTCTGGGGAGGATATTTAACAGAAGTATGTGAACATATTTCAGAATGTGAAAGAAATAGTGCTGAATGTGAATATGCAGTAGAAGATTACTTTAATGCAGAACTTATGAAAGATAAAGTAGGACAAGTATTTGAAGCAACTATTGATGGAACAATGCAAGGATTTATGTTTGTACAAACAAATGATAAATATATTGATGGTAGAGTGTCATGGATATTAACAGAAGAAGATTCACAAGAATTATTAACTCTTACTGATAGAAATGAAATTGAACAATTTATTGAAGAACATAAAAAACCATTCTTATTTAATTATAATGAAAATGTATATGGATACACTAATAAAGGTAGAGTGCTTTATAGATATGGTGATAAAGTTATCGTACAATGTATCGGTTCAGATCCTGAAAAACGTGAAATTGATTTTGCTTTAGTAAGGAAGGCATAATGGAAATATTAAATAGAAAAGCAAGTCATAATTATTTCATAAAAGATAAAATAGAGGCAGGTATAGAATTAAAAGGAACAGAAATAAAAAGCATTAGAAAAGGTAGTGCTAATATAAGCGAAAGTTATGCAAGAATTAAAAATAACGAAGTGTTCTTAACTAATATGTATATTGCTAAATATGAAGAAGGTAATATCTTTAATCATGATGAAAGAAGAGAAAGAAAACTATTACTTCATAAAAAAGAAATAATTAAATTAAATGAACAAGTAGAATTAAAAAGATATACTCTAATACCATTAAAATTATATTTTAAGAAAAATAAAGTTAAAATAGAATTAGGTATCTGTGAAGGTAAGAAATTATACGATAAAAGAGAAGCTATAAAAGAAAGAGATATTAAAAGA
>JAZSKU010000057.1:0-4032 GCA_045535005.1 Bacilli bacterium | reverse complement strand
AATAAATTACATTTAAGTGTATTAGAAATACATAACTTAAAATAATCAGATTTTTTTCTTTTTCTAAGTAATACACATTCATTATTTTTAAAAATATTAACTATTTTATAATTTGTATAAAGCATAAAACAAAAAAATGCTATTAAAAGAAGTTCAGAACTAAATAAATTAAAGGAATTAATATAAAATTTAGAAACATTTATAGTAGATAAATAGCAAGATTCTAAAGATAATATTAAGCATAAGCCAAAAAATATAACAGTTTTAGTATCAAGATATACTTTTCTCATAATTATTCCTCTATTATTTTTCCGTCTTTAAATTTTAAAACGACATCCGCAAGCTTATCTATATCTTCTCTCATATGAGTAGAAATAATAATTAATTTACCTTTATCTTTTAGTTCTAATAATATATTTCTTAATTTATCAACAGTTTCATCTTCTATTGCAGAAAAAGGTTCATCTAATATTAATATATCAACATCTTCCATTAATACTTGAGCAATACCAAGTTTTTGTTTCATACCTAAAGAATATTTATGAAACAATTTATCTTTTTCATCATATAAGTTAACATCTTTTAATGCTTTTTCTATTTCATCTTTTCCGATTTTTTTTTGAATAGATGCTAATAACTTCAAATTATTATACCCACTTAAATCAGAAATAAAAGATGGATTTTCAATTAATGCTCTCATACTTTTAGGAAAAGTTTTATTTTTGTTAAAGTCTTCATTATCAATTAATATAGTTCCATTATCAGGTACATATAACCCAGTTAATAATTTAAGTAACACAGTTTTACCGCTACCATTCTTACCTATCAAACCATATATTTTACCACTTTCAAATTCATAACTAACATTATCTAATACCACTTTATCTTTAAACTTTTTACATAAATTTTTAACTTCAATTTTCATAACTACTCCTTCCCATATTTTTCTAATCCAATAACAAATTTTTCTTTTTTTCTATAAGTTAAGCAAGTGAGAATAAAGAAAATAATAAAAATTATAAATAATATTAAAAATTGAATCCACATAACATTCGAAGTATTAAGAGAAAATCTAATATTTATCAAATCAAAATATGTATACCAATCATAACCAAAATGTTTATTTATATATGCAAAAACAGCTTCAAAACTAACTGATAAAACAAAGAATGATAATAATGATGCAGTAGCACATATTATCGGATTAACAAATTTTTTTACAAATAAAAGAGATAAACTAATTAAAATACCATTAACCAACAAAAAGAAAGAAAAATAAAATATAGAATTAATAATAACATTCTCCATAAATAAACTTGGCCAAGTATCATATATACCTTCTAAAGCAAGAGACATATCAAAAATACCTTTTGATAAAATAACACATATAATAAATATTAATAAAAATAATGGAATATAATACAATGTATATTTATATGCTCTTTTAAATATTCTTTTAATATAGTTTTTATAATCACTTCGCTGTAAATAATTATAAATAAACTTACCTTTAAATTCGCGTGAAATAGAATAAATAGATGCAAAACATATGAAAAAACTAAGAGTATAAATTGCAATATCAGAATTAATTATCACATTATAAAAACCAGTAAAAGCATCAGGAAGATGATTATCATATTTATTATATATGTAATAAAATTCTTCACATACATCATCCGGTAATTCACCATTATCGCAATATTCACGTGTCTTATCAATATAATCCAAATGATTAACTACTAATTGGCCATAAAAATGATCAATGCCTTGAATATAACATAATATTCCTAATATTAAAAATATAATAAAAATTACCCATTCTTTCATAAATTCTCCACGTATAACTCATATTTTCTTTACACTTTTAGTATATCACAAAACAAAAAAAAGATAAACTTAATTATCTTTTTTTAAAAGTCTTTTAATAGTAAAATGTCTCTTAACTTTTTTACTATCTTTATTTTTTTGACAAGCAGGACTATAAACAAAGATTTCATTAAGTATCTCATTATACTTATCAGATAAATCATGCATCTTAATTCTAAGTAATCCTACTCTTACATCAATAAGGTCTGCATTACTAATTTTTTCTAAATCAGCAAATACACCATATGGATGAACATGTAATTTACCACATTCATCAATATCAATAAATTTCTTTCCAGTAGTTACTTCATAGTAACCATTGTCTACTTTCACTAAATAGATATTTCTTAAATATCCATTTTGGCACTTATACTCTTTATTAGTATAGAATGCCTTACCAGATAAGTAAGTTTTTTGCCAAAAAGAGCAATCACTTAAACTTAATTTAAAATATTCTCTCATAATGCACCTCCTAATATAAATTTTCCTTGATATTATACTAAAAAATGCAATATGTGTCAACCAAAAATGGATTACGGTGTTGCAGCAGGTATTTCTACTTTAACTAAATAATATCCATAACCATTAGTCTCTTCTACCATAATTTTATCTTGATCAGAAAGTTGAATACTTTGACTAATCTTTATTTTACCATCATCATATTCTTGTAAAGATGTATATTTATTTCTAAATTCAGTATCTCCAAAATATAACTCTATGAAGTTAACTACACTATTTAAAGTAACATCAGTATTACCATCATATTCATAAAAATAATATGTATTTGCTAAAGATGCAAATTTAACTTTACCTTTTTCCATAAACATATACTTAGTAGGATCTTGTAATATTTCTTTATAATCAATAAAATCTTTAATTAAAAGCTCTGAATTAACAAGACTTGGTAATATAAGCTTAGTATCAACACTTATAGATACTTCTTTTTTATCTTCTAAATCATTTAATACAATACCTTCATTAACAATACTTGTTTTAGATAAATCAAGTAAATTTACAGCAAAATGAGCATCCATTATATCATAATTATCATATATAGCTTTAGCATTTATAACACTCTTATATATATCTATAATTACATCATCTTTTTCAGTAGTAACACAAGATAATACACCACCTACATAATCAAACACCAAATTCTTTCTAACAGTATTTGATTTATTACCATATTCAATAGTAATAGACTTTTCAGTAGCACTAATAACTATTTCATGTGTTTTAATAATTTCATTAAATATATGTGTCTTTTCTATATTTTTAGCTATTTTTAAAATATCTGCTTCAACCACATCCGGATTATCAGAAGGTAGTTGTATTTGTTCTGGATTCTTAACTGGTTTTTCATAAGTAAGACCAACTAATCCACATATAGTAAAAATAATACAAAATATAAATAATAAAACAATAAGAAACTTTCTATTCATATATTCCTCCATATCATAAATAAATTATAACATAAAAAAGACTTACTAGATACTAGTAAGTTCTTTTTCTTTTTCTTTAAATTTTTCATCAACTATTTTATTATACTTATCAATTAAGTCTTGTACTACTTTTAAGTTTCTATCTCTTTCATCTTCAGTTACTTCACTCTTCTTAATTCTGTTATTTTCATCTTGTCTAATATTTCTTAAAGCAACTCTAGCTTCTTCAGCCATAGTACTTGCTTGTTTAACATATTCACGTCTTGTTTCACCAGTAAGTTCTGGTACTGTAAGCATAATAACTTCACCATTATTAGTAGGTGCGATTCCTATATTAGCTTCATAAATAGCTTTTTCAATATTCTTAAGAGCACTCTTATCAAATGGTTTAATAGATAATACTCTAGCTTCTGGAATAGAAATAGTAGCTAAAGTTTGAATAGGTGTTGGTGTACCATAATAATCAACCATAACACCATGTAAAATATTTGGATTAGCTCTACCTGCTCTAATAGTAGTATATCTATTTTCTAAGTTTTCAATAGCTTTATCCATCTTTAATTTAATTTCATTTTCGTTTATCATTAATTCCTCCGTTAATAACTATATTATATAATATTACATTTTTCTATTCAATATTATTTAAATAAAAATCTATAATAATCTTCTTCTAACATAAGTCTAGAAATTCTAAACTTCATATAAATTTCTTCTTTCAATTTAG
>JAZSKU010000079.1:0-3463 GCA_045535005.1 Bacilli bacterium | reverse complement strand
GATAATTTCTATTATTACACACCATCTAAAGGCACTAAAAAAGTATTCTATAATTATGAATTAACTTTTAATAAAGATAATTCAATATTCGTATATAATAAATAACATAATCAATACTAAAACATATAATATTTTAGGTGATAAAATGTTAAATAAAAATCCTTTCTATGATACATATAAAATTAAAAAAGGAGATTCTTTATATAAAATATCAAAAGAATATAATGTTAATACTAAATTATTAGCTGAATTAAATGGCTTAGATGAAACAGATTACATTTATCCTGAACAAATCTTATTAATACCTAGAAAAGAAGTTAGTTATTATATTACAAAAGACGGAGATACTATAAAGAATATAAGTAATATATTTGATGTAAGTGAGTATGATTTAATTAGTCAAAATGAGACAATTTATTTACTTCCAGAACAAATGATTTATTATAGTAAAAAGACTATTTAATACTAGTCTTTTTATTTTTATTGTGATAAAATTTTTATAGTAGGGAGTTGGTTAGATTGGTAATTAAAAAGCCATATGCTTTTTTAATCAAGAACTTTAGACTGATACACGCAGTCCTTTTTGTCTTGGTTGGTTACCTTGGATTAAAGTCATTCGCATTATATGAATTCTTCCAAGATTATGCAGTTAACCATTATTTTGTAAACTCCGTTGATTTAGCAGCCCAATACATAAATTTTGCTATGTTTGGTGTAATAATACTAATTATGTTGGTAAGTGCATTAATATTCTTTATATTATCGCTTAAAAACAAAGATAGAAAATTCTATGTATTTATAGTTTTATATTATATATTCTTATTTATGTTCTTATTATATGATTTTAGTGTATTACAAGGATTACAAACATCAGTATTAACAGTAGAATCAGTAAGAGCAATAAGAGATGTTAACTTAATTGCATTATTACCACAAATAGTATTTATAACAATGTGTTTAGGTAGAGCAATTGGTTTCAATATAAAACAATTTGACTTTAAAAAAGACTTAGAAGAGCTAGAAATAGATACAAAAGACTACGAAGAAGTAGAACTTACATTTGGTAAAAGTAATTATAAAATAGCAAGATCATTTAGAAAAACATTAAGACTTGCTAAATACTTTATACTTGAAAATAAATTCTTAGTTACAGTAGTAGCTTCAGTGATAGTATTAGTTACTACATTAACAATATTTATGTCTATGAGAGTATATTCAGTAAAATATAATGAAAATCAAGAAATATTAGCAAGTACAATGTGGTATACAGCACAAAAATCTTATATAACAGATGTTGATATTAATGGAAATGTAATTAATAGTGGTAAATACTATGTACTTGTTAGAACAAAAATAAGTAATAAATCAACAGAAGATTATATATTAACAAGAGAAACATTTAGATTAAAAGTAAGAGATGAATTCGTAATTCCTGTATTTACTTTATCAGATAAATTTATTGATATAGGAGAAGCATTTACTCCAGGGGAAGTAAAATCAGGTGAAGAAAAAGAATATGTAGTAATATTCGAAATAAATAAAAACGATGTATTTAGTGATTATATATTCCAAATAAAGAATTTCGAAGGAAATGCACTTGCTAATATATCTCAAGATTACAAAGAAATAAATGTAAAACCATTTGACCTAAATAGTAAAAATGATACAGGTACATATAATCTACCAATAACAATAGATTTCAATAAAACTGTGTTATATAACTCTAAAGTAACAGTTAATTCATATGACATAGCTTCAACATTTAAAGAAAAATATGAAAAATGTTCAGAAATATTAGGAAGTTGTTATGATAGTGTATATATAGTAACTCCAAATAAAACAGGAAAAGGAAATGTATCAGTATTAAAATTAGTGTCATCACTTACATTAGATGAAACATTATATTTAAATAAATATATAAATTTCCCGGCAGATTTATACTCATATTATGGTAGACTTAAATATAAATCTTATGGAGTAACAAAAACAATAGAATTAAAACCATTAAAATCTGATTTCAATAAATCTAAATATTCTTATTTTGAAGTACCAAAAGAAGTAGAAGATGCTACAGAAATCAAATTAATTCTAACAATTCGTGGAATAAAGTACACAATTAACTTGAAATGATGCATATAATTTGTTATAATTATATGCACATGGAGCCATAGCCAAGTGGTAAGGCACAGGTCTGCAACACCTCCATCGTCGGTTCAAATCCGACTGGCTCCTCCAATAAAAAATAACTAACCAAATGGTTAGTTTTTTAATGCTTGTTTTATTCTATATCAACAACTGGATTATTATTAATAGGTTCATTTACTTCGGGTTTATTCTTATCAGAAATATAACCTAATATACCTGCTACTAAAAAAATAACTATTAAAATTACAATATATATCCAGTGATACTTTTCACCATTATTCACTTTTTTAACCTCTCTTTATAATAACATTCTAACATTTGAAATATAGTTATTCAATATAAAAATAAGTGTAAACAATTACACAAATAAATCACTTTAATATTAAGAAATGATATAATAAAATAGGTGAATTATATGAAATTAGCTGTATTTTCAGATATACACGGAAACTATCAAGCTTTAGAAGCAATATTGAAAGATATAGAATCTAAAAATATAGATGAAACAATATTTTTAGGTGATGCGGTTGCTTTAGGACCTAATTCAAATGAATGTGTAAAACTTTTACTTGATAAAAATGTTAAATATATATTAGGTAATCATGAACATTATTTAATAAAAACATGTTCAATAGATCCTGATATGGAAGAAGAAAAGATAGAACATCATTTATGGGTAAATGGTACTATAGACAAATCATCAATAGAAAAACTAAATACATTCAAAAATAGTTATCAACTAACTATTAACAATAAAATATTTACATTTATACACTTCTTTTTAGAAGATACAAAAAAATACCCATTTAAACATCTAAGTGTGTTTAAAAATAATGAGTATTTAGAAATAATGAATTCATTTAATTCAGATTATACATTCTATGGACACCATCATAATGGTAGATATGATAAAGTAAATGATAAAGAATTCTATGGAATAGGTAGTTCAGGATGTACTAAAGATGATAATACATATTATTATTTAATAGATACAGATAATTTAAAAATAGATAAAATTATTATTAAATATGATAGAAATAAACTAATAGAGGCCATAAATAACTCTAATTATCCACATAAAACAACTATTAAGAAGAATTTCTTTGGAATATAAAAAACGCTAAAAAAGCGTTCTTTTTATTGCCTAATTAACTCACTTTCAACAAAAGAATTAATATCATAATTATTAATTAATATATTTGAAAATTCACAATCATTAATAATATTAATTTTATATACATTATTAGAAGCATCATCAACATCACTATCTAAATAACACACATTAGAATATATAATATCATTGTATTTAATAGTTAAT